>DATFPS010000213.1:0-5096 GCA_035264705.1 Nitrososphaeraceae archaeon
TATTATCAGTACAGCAATAATTATTATGTCAAATACGCTTAAACTTCGTGCCAACGACATAAATGATCATTATAACCTATGAATACTTGCTATGATCATTCTATTCGATAATATTATACTTCTAGACTGAAAGGAGAAAAACGGGGTGACAACTAGCCAGACAGTCAATCCGTTTTATACTATGATGAAAGAACTATTCAGAAGGAGAGATAGTTACTAATTTCACATTATTGCTTGTATACACAACCAAAAAAGGCTATTATCTACAAATTGAATTGTATTGAATTGCAAATAACGCACTTATAATTTCTAACTAAAATAATTATAATAACTATATGTTTTACATTTTTTAATATTCTCTTTATTTTTCTTATTTCAAATATTCAAGACATATTCTTATATATTATATACTAAATCGTTAGTCTAGTAGTATAACGTATAGGATAATACTATTTACTTAGAATTAGGAGTCAAAATTCGTCAACTTATATAATTAGTAAAATTACAAATTACTTATTAATAGAGCTATCAATTAACTCCTCTGATGCATTTTTAGTAATATTTACAATATACTGTTTAGCTTTCCCAGATACATTTTCTAAGAT
Source organism: Nitrososphaeraceae archaeon (assembly GCA_035264705.1). GTDB lineage: Archaea > Thermoproteota > Nitrososphaeria > Nitrososphaerales > Nitrososphaeraceae > JAJNBK01. The sequence goes on from DATFPS010000213.1 coordinate 606, forward strand.
TGGAGTGCTACTAATTATTTTCTCTGCACCTTTGAAAACTCCTGAAATAAATACTTGCCATCCTAATCCTATATTAGCTAATATTAATACAGATATCATTATCAATATTAACAGTAGCCCCATATCTATATAATTTATTTTCCTTTCTTTTTAATTATATGGAACCTTATTCTGCATTCTAGTATAATTAGAGGTTGAAATAAAAGTAACTATAACAAGTGGTTTACACTTATCTATTTGCTAAGGCTCTTGATGTTATAAATTGTATGATGTTGTATGAGCTATTTCATTTGAAAATCAATGGACAGTCCTATCATTTTCTGGTATCTGATTAGTCACAGATATTATTATCCTAAACACTAATTCGACGAATGTGACGACGAGTTTGACAATGAATTTGACAATAATCTTGACGATTATGACGAATTTTATATAGAAGAAAATACGATAATATTCGTATACATGAGGCAACAAGTGCCTACTCACATAAAAGAAGAGGTCATAAGGAAATGGTTAAGTGGTAAACAAAGGGATAAAATCGCTAGCGATATCTCGATGGGCGCTGGTACAGTTACTAACATAATTTCTCAATGGAAAGAAGAAATTGGCATTCCTACTGCTGATACTCTCAGAGTTCTAGCAACAGAATTAAAAAGATTGAATATCAATGCATCGCAATGCGCTAAAGGATTTAAGCTCTTAAATATAATAAATAGTCTCGGGGCACAAGAAGGAGAAAACATAGAGTCTTTTCTTACTCGGATCTATAAGCTGTGCACATCTAAGAATATTCCACCAGAAGTTATTGTTAATATCTCCCAACAGATAGTTGCACTTGGTGAGACAATTCCGTTTTCACAAATACCTGAATACATGCAGCAGAAAATTGAGGAAAAACGTCGTTTAGAGCAAGAGGTAAGAACACTTAGAGAAACAGAGCTGAGTACACAAAACGAATGTGACGAAGCACTGAGGAGCAGCAGTATTACTATTGACACTCTGCATGAGTATATGCGTCTAAGAGAATGCCTACTAGAGGAATATGGTTTATCTATTGAAGAAGAAGGAGAAGAAGGTGATCTACCAAAACTTATTAATGTAATTTCTAACTTGAAACATTCCGGATATGATGCTAAAACAATCACAAAAAAACTGTCTAATATTAACAATTTGCAAACTAGAGAAAAAGAGCTGCAAAGTCAGGTCGATGGATTAGAAGCTAGACTTAAGAGGGCTAAACAAGAGTATTCTGCTTATGAGGAGAAGATAACATCTCACAAACACTCACTTGCACTATATGATGAACTTCAGAATATGGGTTTTGGTCTAAAAGAATTAAAGTTGTTAAAGTATATTGTTATGGAAATTTCAAAAAGCAACAACATTAATCCATACCATGCATTCGAGAAATTTTTTGACGATATAAAAGAACAATACGACAATAAACTAGGCTTTGAGCGAAAGATTAAGGAGATGAATAACTCCTTATCGCAAGTCCGACAACAACATCATAATATATTATTAGAATATTCGCAAATGAAAGATACTAACGATAAGTTAGCTGAACTGCTTGCATACGGTGTCACACAAGATGAAATAATTTATTGGACAAGCATTTTGAAAGACCATAAGGTAGAAATATCGTCTCTTCATCAGGACTTGGTAAAGTATAGAACAATCATTGGTGCGTACAATAACATAGCCGCAAAAGTGGTTTCATTAACTTCTGAATATAATGCTTTGACAAAGAAGGTAGAGGGTTTAAGAGAGGAACAAAGAAGAATATCTGATGTTATAGAATTCCAACTTGGAATGTGTACAAAAGCCATTGGGACATTTTTGGATAATATAGATAGTCACATCAACGAAGTATCAAAAACCTCAATTCAGACAATCCAAAATATTAAGGAACAATCACTTGCCATTGGTGAGCAAAGCAAAATAGGCTTACAATTTCTCAATGCCGAGGTTAATAAACAACTTGAAATATTTCAAATGATAGGAGCTTCTGCAGAGTTTTCTACTCTTATCAAAGCTGCAAGAGGCGAGATCGTTGATATAAATGAATTGAGAATATCTGTAATTAGGGCGTTAGGCATAATGACTTCAAGATTGGACAATATTGAGTATAGGTTCGCAAAAGACATAATTGATAAAGCCATAAATATTCTGCAGTCAGAATTCTTCTTTAGCTGAAACTTACTTGTAGGGAAAGAATTATTATTTTTAAAAAAGAACAATAACGAAGATCACCACCTACATGTGCGACTACAAATGCTTATGATGCTGCATCAGAGCGGTAATTGTAAGCTTAATCTTGTTTACTTGCACCATAAAATATCAGTGCTCTCTTCTCCTCTGTTTATTCCTTACATACTATCTCTCTGTATATATATACATACATATATACATACATACATACTTCTATAGTAATAAAAATTACACTATGGATTATATCCCATCAAGAGTGTCATCTCTAGCCATTTCTAATAGCAATCTACGTCTACAAATCCTATTCGCGAAGCCAGCCTAACTGAGTCTCCATTGATTAGGTATGTCTTTAATAGTAATAGTTGTATTTTCACAAATGATGTCTAGTTATGCAATATTTTAAATTAGGACAGAAAAGGCAAGATCATGAATCTAAATGAGTGCTAAAACATCCTATGATAAAGTCATACAACTAATGAAAGAGCATCATAAATGGTTTAATAAATCAATTCCTCTAATTGCAAGTGAAAACATACCAAGTACGGCGGTAAGGGAAGCAATAATATCAGACTTTGGTAATAGATACGCGGAAGGATGGCCCGGCGAGAGAGTTTACGCTGGCTGTACTTATATAGATCAGGTTGAGATTATTTGTAATGATTTAGCGAAAAGGGTTTTTAGAGCAGAATTTGCCGACTGCAGGGCAACGTCAGGTGTAGTTGCAAATCTAGCAATTTATGCTGCATTCTCAAATCCAGGCGACTATATGATGGCTGCTTCGATTCCAAGCGGAGGGCATATTTCCCATGGAAAAAAAGAGCATTTTGGTACTGCAGGTCTTGTCCATGGATTAAACATTGAACACTATCCCTTTTCAAAAGAAGAAATGACAATAGATGTGGATGCAACAAAAAAGAAGATCCAGGATATGACCTATGACGGAAAATCACCAAAGATAGGAATGTTTGGAGGCAGTTTGTTTCTTTTTCCTCATCCTGTAAAAGAACTGGCAGATTTTATGCATGATCACAACATGTATGTTAATTATGACGGTGCACATGTCGCAGGCCTTATTGCAGGAGGAGAATTTCAAGATCCATTAAAGGAAGGAGCAGACTCCATGACTATGAGCTCACATAAAACTCTCTGGGGACCACAGGGAGGAATTATTGTATCATTGGAAAAATATTCAGAAGCAATCAAGAAAGCAATCTTTCCTGGTAACACCAGCAGTCATCATCTACATCATGTTGCAGGCAAGGCTATTGCATTAGCAGAATCGTTAGAATTTGGAAAGGAATATGCAAAACAAGTGATCAGAAATGCAAAGGCACTCGCTGAAGCCCTGGTTGGATTTGGATTTGGAGTGCTAGGTGAAAAAAGAGGATACACTGCATCACATCAGATTGCAGTTGATGTTTCAATGTTCGATGACGGGGGTACCGTCGAGAAGGATCTGGAAAAGGCGAACATAATTTTAAACAGACAATTGCTACCAGGAGATATCAAGGCAGGCAGGCACTATATGCATCCGAGCGGAATTAGGATAGGTGTTCCTGAAACAACCAGACTTGGCATGAAAGAAAGTGAAATGAAAGAGATTGCAAATTTCATAAAACGTGTGATTGTAGAGAAACAGGATCCTGCTATTGTAAGAAATGATGTTGCCGACTTTAGGAAACAATTCCAAAAAGTACACTATGCGTTCGACAACGCTGTTGGCGCATATGAATACATAAGCCTTATTGGTGATGATAAAAAAAGGGTACAGTAAAACAAAGGCGAAAGCGGCATTTTTGATTTAGAAGTCCTGCTCAACTCTGCTTTTTCATAGTGCTATAGGTTGTACACGCATAAACATTTGATCAGAAATTGTTGTTATCCTTAGACTCGATTTAAAATATCGATAAATAATTTTTGAAGAAATTCTCTACTAGATCAATCATGCTTAAGTATAAAAGACATTTGATGACATATCAAACTCCACCAGTATATCTATTGCTGTACTGCTAGAGCCCTTAATAATATCAATCTATAAAAGAAACATCTATTGCACTATCTTCATTTTTATTCACTCATTCATTCATTCCTAATTTTCTTTTCTTTTCTTAGTTCCATTATTTTTTGTTTTGATTCCTCTAAGAGTTTAACTGAATCATCAATAAATATATTAATATCATTTTCACTCAAACCATTCTTGCGATAATCTCTAACTACTGCCTCTACTGACCCAAAATATACTCCAATAAGAGCAATAATGACAGCATGTTCGTCTGGTTT
>DATFPS010000214.1:0-7031 GCA_035264705.1 Nitrososphaeraceae archaeon
TCAGTTTCCATCTAATTTTTCCTGTTACAGGATCTTCTCCTATTTTTTCAAAGGCAATTAGCTGATTAGGAAATCCTGCTGCCTTACATTTGTTGCATTCTTGCATCTTTTTTTGCTGCGGTTTAGATGCTTCCGCTTGAATTGATGTTGTTGACATAGGAACTTAGTATTTTGCAAAATCTCCTAATAATATATGATGAACTATAAGGAGAGGGAGGGTGGAAAAGTGTATCTGTCATGCTCTACTATTCCTTTTTGCTAATAAATCTCACATCTGAAGTCACTCTGTTATTATAACTATAATAGACAATCACCATTTTGTACATTTAATCTTGCAGACTTTAATTTGTCAACAGCGGGCGCACTAAATATTATCTAAAATTGTGCTGTAGCTTGAAGACATAGATCTTATGAATGTACATAGGAGGAAGGATCCTACTGCAACAATTTAATTCGCATAATTATAGAATACACCAGTAACGTTAACAAATTTTGTTACTTGATCTCCTTGATTTGAGACCTCTTACAATAAATAATTGAGGTCAAGTTTTCTCTTTTCACCATCTCTTACGCCTTACTTACGATTTAAGTCCTAACAGCAGCAATAGCAACATTGTCGTTATCCTTAGTCCTAGCGCTCACTGCTACATAATTATACAGCAAGTAAATGTATAGAACACAATTTTCAACTTTGAACAAAATCAGAAGGATACATTTAATGGGTTACACACAAACATGCTAAATTCAAGTAATGAATATAGGATTGTCAATAGAAAAGCAATAAATGTCAAATTACTGATTATGCCGGGAACAAATACAGCTGTTTGAATGCTTGTGCAGAGCTTGCTTCAATCTCTTCTTTTGTCTCTGCATCTTCTGGTTGCAGATGATATGCTTTATTCTTTATTCAAGTGTCGTGATCACCATCTGTCACTAACATCCTAAGCATTTTCATATTCTCTATTAGTCCTCTTCGTAATTCCTCTTTTTCCTTTTATCTCTTTTAGAACTTGTATCTATGCGTGTATTGTAGCAGCTGCTGGTGATGCATCTGTTTGAGTAGATTGTCTTTCTTTTTCTGTTTTTTTATGGTCTCTTCATATGCATGATATATTAGAACCATTCTGCACCTGGCTTAGAACTTGCAATCTGGGATGTTTGGTTTAGAACAGTTAGCACATTCTTTAGGTTTAAGAGTCTCTGACAGAGATTTATTTTTCAAAGTTGCTGCCGTCTCTAAGCCATACGTTTCAGATAGAAGAGCATAATTAGATTCATTGCCAAACCAATCTAAATATTTTAGTTTCATCTTAGACCCTGGGTGCCAACCTGCACCCTGTTTTAGGATAGAAAGAAGTCAATTTCTGAGTTTATTGCGTTAATGCTGAATGTCTTTTAATATATATGGATTCCAAGGTTTCTTGAGTAACTCACCGATCGTTATCTTATCTTCGGGTCTACAATTCGACTTTCAAGTAACGCAGGGAAATGTTTTATTTTGTAATTACGATAAATGTATATTGTTTAGGTTATCTCTCAAATTATGATTTCTACATATGTATCACACTTTTGTCCTGTCTAAGAAAGCATTATGAAAATGGATCGATCATCACGAGGGTTTAATGCTCTTTTGTTTAACAATCTCTAAATAATACATTTGTTTCATTTCCTTTTATGATATCAGAAAGACATACCGTATTTATTAGACTAATAACCGCTTACACGACTAGCCGTTATACAGCAATAACCTATCTCAATTATGAGGGAAATAGATAAAGATAAATGAAACACTACAGAACAGAATTGCAGAAACAACAAAGGAATACGGACATATCCGATGATAGATCTCAGACGGTAGCTTGTTGACAGAGATAGAGACGTTATCTGTTCGTAATTGGGTATTTATATAGGATCAAATGATATAGGATAAGGTTCATAACTTTTTTGATGGAGTCTGGTTAAGTTAATAGAATACTAGTTTTTATAACCATACAATACACCATATTATTACCTTAAAAAAATATAGATTATCTGTTATTTTTTTCTTAATTTTTCTTAGAAAGAGAATAAACTTCATAGTCTCTTCCTAAGGATAGTCGTGTATCTTTTACCTTAGTAAAGACGTATTCATTGAACGATTTTGTTTTTTGATAAAGTCCTTTCCCAATAACAGTACTGTTAGGAGAAGCTAGCAAGTTTATCTTTGAGCACAAATTTACCGAATTACCAAAAATATCATTTACAGAGGAAGTTGACATCTTGGCAATTATCACGGAACCATATTCACAACTAATTCTATAACTCACATCTGGAAGTCCATCTAGATGCATTCTTGCATTTATTTCAGGACGCTTTTGAATCATTGCCATACTACATTTGAGAACATCCTTAAAGGGTTCATTGCTATCAGAATCTGTTTTTGGAAAATAATAGAGCAAACTATCACCTATATTCTTTACAACAGTAGCACCAAATCTTGAAGCTATTTCTGCCATCAAATTCAAAAAGGCTCCATAATACATGCCAATTTTTTCATTTGACATTCTCATAGCTATACTAGTTGAACCAACCATATCTACAATACATACACAGTAGTTTTTGCTCGACTCTAAAAATTGTAGTAGAAGTTCTACCTGCTGTTTTTCTTTACCTCTATGTATAGGAGATTTAAAATCTGATTCATATTTCTTGCCTTTAACCAAATTTATCCCTTAAATTGATAAAGACGATATATACATATCATAAAGTTATTCAGTAAGAAAATTAAAATCTTTTAACCTAATTTGGTGGTGTACTTACTTCAGAATGAATTTGGCTTAGTTCATCTATCTTCTCAAGAAGAGTTTCAATTCGTACTGGCTTTCTAATACAAGAATGTACTCCTTTTTTGATAAGGTCATTTACTTCATCATCGGTAATTGATGAAGCAGTGAAAAGTACAATAGCACTATCATTTATCTTTCCGTTTTCTAAAAGGCTATCTATTACGTCTAACCCTGAAAAATCAGGCATTGCAATATCCAAGAATACCGTATCAAATTTTTGATTATTCATAATATCCAGACCATCTTTGCCATTATCAGTCGCTATTACTTCATGACCAATTGTACTCAGAACCTTAACGAAAAGATCCGTAATGTCTTGGCTATCATCAATTACTAGAAGTTTCATATTTAATATTTTCTGGGCAAGCTAAAATAAAAATTAGATCCTTTTCCTTCCTCAGTTTCCACCCATATAGTTCCACCTAATCGTGTCACTATACCTTTGCTGATAGCAAGCCCAAGCCCTGTACCACCATGCTTTCTCGTAAGGGAAGTATCAACTTGATAAAATTTTTTGAAAAGAAATTCTTGTTTGTCTTTTGGAATGCCCGGACCGTTATCTTTAATACAAAAAATGATATTATTGTTTCGGGGTTCTGCAGTTACTTCAATTCTTCCTCCTGTTTTAGGCACAAAGTCTATGGAATTGTAAAGTAATGCCGATAAGACTTGTAAAATTCTGGCTTCATCAGATTCTAATCTTATGTCTGCTGGTTCAGCCCTGATAATAAATTGAATATTTTTTTCTTTTAATAAAGGTTCAAAGTCCTTTTTGATTTTATTAAAGAGAAGGTCTACTTGTACTTCTCCTACGGTGAATTTCATTTCATTAAGCTCCAGTTTTTGAGCATCAAGCATATCACTAATCATTTTTTCTAACTTTACTGCATTTGATTCAATAGTCTCTACTGCAGCACGCTGTTGTGAAGCTAGATGTCCAAGTATTCTTGGTGTTTTTAAGGCACCGCACCAACCAATAATCGGAGTAAGTGGAGTCTTTAACTCATGTGAGGTCATACTAAGAAATTCATCTTTGAGTTTGTCTTTGCGCCTTAATTCTATATTTGTTCTTTTGAGTTCTTCAACATGTCTTTTGATAATTTCAGCACTTTCTTTGTCTCGTTTTAATGCTTCCTGCAGCTCATATTCAATATTTTTTAGGTCAGTGATATCATTTTGTATTGCAATGTATTGTTTTGGTTGCCTATTCTCATCAAGGAACGGTACAATAGTCGTCTTCACCCAATAATAAGTTCCATCTTTTGCCTTATTTTTTATCTCATCCTCAAATATTTCCCCATGCAATATAGTTTTCCACATTTGCTCAAAAAATTCTGTACGATGGTATCCTGACTTTACTATACGTGGATTCTTACCAATTAATTCTTTTTCACTATATTTTGAAATTTCGATAAATTTTTGATTTATCTTTGTAATTCTTCCGTCTCTGTTTGTCACCACAACGATTGCAGTAGCATCAAGTGCATTTGTCATATCAGTAAGTTCTTTTGTTCTTTCCTTTACAAGCATGTTTAGGTTCATATTAGTTTCAAGCACACTTTTTCTCATCTCATCAAACTGATGTCCAAGATGCCCAATCTCGTCACTAGATTTTATATCAACTCTGTAGTTATAATCACCTTTTGATATTCTATCTACTGCATTTCTTAGCTTTGTAATTGGTCTTGAAATAGTCCGTGACACATAAAATGCAATTGCAACAAAAATAGAGCTAATTATTATGGATATTACTATTATTTGATTTTTCAGTTGTGTAATTGGCTTGAAAATTTCTGCCTCATCAATTTCTGCAAGCAACACTAATCCCAAATCCTTGGCGCAATATGAAAACCCAACTATTGGTATATTTCTATAATCATTATAAATAGCATTTATTTCCTTACCTTTCTCAAAGCATTCCTTAACAGGTAATGTATCCACAGTTTGGCGAAATGCAGCATTTTCAATAAACCTAGATTCTGAAACCATTTTTTTATTCTCGTTAACTAAATATACTTCACCTGTTTCACCTAGTCCCTTCCTATTCAGAAGAATTTCATCAAATGCACGAGTATCCATTGTAGCAATGATTACTCCAACCGGAGTTGACGATTCATTATTACCAATCTCTTGGAGTGGTACTGTTACTATAGTTTTTCTTTCATTATTCTTCAAGTCGAAATAAACAAATGGTTCAGCCAATCCACGTCTTAATTCTAAGTTATCTGAATAATTTTTTCCACTTTCTGAAGGATCAGTTGATATTACTGCTTTCACTTTTTCTCCAATAACCTTCACATTTTCAAGAATAGCTGATTTTCCTAGGACCTTTTGATATGATTCTATTGCTAGTTGAAAATCCTTCTGATAAACTTGTAGATCTTTATTACTGTCAATGGTTTTATTTTGGTAAAGCTGCGAAACAATATTTTGTATTATTCCATTTGCACCTAAAAGATGTATTTGTTGTATTCTTGTTTCTATTAATGATCGGATGGCTGTACCCCTTCCTGTTGATTCGCTTATGAGCTGATCTTCAACTCTTTCCTTTAGTAAGTTATTAGCTGCAATAAAGCTCAAAATCGAAACAGTGATTAATGCTGCTAGAGAAAGAATCAAGCTTAAAGCAATTATCTTCGAATTAATACTTAGAAGAATTGATTTTACCAATTCTTAATTTATGTAAAACCTAAAATAAAAGTTAGTATAGTATTACAGGCTCAAATATTATACTTCCGGCAAATTATTTGATGTATTCTCATAATGTCATTCTATTCGATAATAACCTAATACTTAAATAACCTATACTTAAACGGCTCTAGTAATAGTTATTTAAAATCTATCTATGATGCCCTTTTCTGTAATGTCTAGGTTGTTAATTAGAATTCCAAAAATGGATAAGTTGTATGATTTTCATACGTCTTCTATGAGGTACTATAGCATCAAGTTAGAATCTTTACCCATAACAATCAGTGATATTTTATACTAAATAACTGCAATGTTGCATAACTCATCAGTCTGTATATATGGCGTTGCTTTTTGAAGCTATTTTCTGGTAATAAATGCATTGTATAGCGACGCTTTTAGCGTCATTTCCTTAACCATGTTTGAATATTTCCTTGCTGATACATATTCTCCAAACGTCCTTTTAATGGAAGAAAATACTGTTTCTGCTATCCATCTGTATCCATAACTAACACTATCCTTCCATTTTTCAAAATTCTTCAGCTGTTGTCGTACAACAATGTTTCTTGGATAACAATGGGTTAACTTGTCAGCAAACGAATTCTTCCTTACCTTGATTGCAGCTTCAATGCCATTATCAGAAAGGTATCTGAAATTCTCCTTATTATCATACGCTCCGTCTGCAATTACTCTTTTCACATCATTATTCTCAGCAGCATTTTCTATTAGCTTCTTTAGCATCATTCCATCATGTACTTCTTCGGTCGTAACTTCTAATGATACAATTTTCTTTTTCTTGACATCTACTGCTACGTGTATCTTGAGGTATCCTTTTCTTATATTCCATTTGTGAGGTAGCCACTCTCCTCTATTAGTTACCTTGATTCCAGTACTATCTAATACTATGATAATATCATCATTTCCTATTCTTTTGTTAATTCTAATATCTAGTTTGTTTACTCGTCTATTTATTGTACTGTAATCTGGAATAGATTGTACTTTACTACCAGTATACGCTCTAACAACACCTTCAGTCTGTCTATATGGTAAATGGAAATATACTCTCATATAACCAAGCAATTGAACAAAAGAATTAGGATATCTGTAGGATGCACCTTCCTTACCATCATTCATCTTATCCAATTCATTATGCCAACTATCGATAACATCAAAATCGAGAACTACTTCGCCACGTCTGACTAATGATTCATTATAGTTATGCCAGTTAACCATCACTAGATGGTATTATATTATCTAAGCTAAATTCAGTTAGGTCAAATCATACTTACAGAAGAGTCAGTTATGCAACAATGCAGTATTATACTAGTAATTCACGACAATAGATAATAAACTTGCTTTATGACCATTGCGGTATACTAAAAGTTCTACTATTATTTCATCGTTAATAACATTAGAAGAATTATGAATAGAGTCAGAGATAGATATGGCATATTAATATTATAAAACTTGATTATATATCAAGATAGAAACAGACAGAACATCTTTTATAAAAAATCAACA
>DATFPS010000215.1:0-7175 GCA_035264705.1 Nitrososphaeraceae archaeon
AGACAATTCATGTTATATTATATCACTATGTTGTTGCATGGTATAAATAATGATATTTGTCTTTAAGTGTGTAAAGCACCTCCTAATAAAATGGTTCAACTATTAAAAGTGAAAAACAAAGTATCATTTATTTGGAAATGGATCTTCATACCCAAAGAAGAACTTGCATCCTGCAGAAGTTCTGAAGATAATTTGTCTTCAAACCAAGAAAAAGAATTATTTAATAAAGGTATTAAATAATGGTTACAGATTCTGCTACCGCAATTAATGCTACAGATGAACTATTTTTGGTTAATCATTAATTGTGATTTTATTGTAATATAATGACGCAAAGTGATTGATAGGTACAGAATATGAATATGCTTTGCAATAGACTTTATATTAAAGATCTTGATTACTTTCTGTGTATCTATATATATATATATATATGTCCCCTACAGCTGAAGGTCCAACTGGTACAAGAAGTTCAACAGCTCAATCTACCTCTACACCCACAGAACTAGGAGGTAATCACAAATGCTTATCCTGCGATACATCCCTTGATTCGAAGGAATTACTTCACGGACATAACCAGCAAGCACACGGAAAGAAAACGACTATAGTTCCTTAATAAAGCATCGGAAGTAACAGATGCCGACGATGATGTCAGTATAATGCATTAATTAGCAGAAGATGTATTACTACACTTCTGCTATTCCTATTCTCTTTTTTCTTCTTATTTCTGACAATTTGTCTCTTATTATTATCAAAAGCAAATTCAGATTTAGTCAATTGACCAATCTTTATCTCCAGTTGTCTCATTATAGATACTGATGATACAGTTCTCCTAAGACACGGATTTTCATTGTAGCCCCGGTCATGAGCTGAATAGATCTAATTCTCTTGTAAATTTGGTTAAAGAATCTACAATAGAATTATTGGTAACGCCAAAATCAATGTATCAGAATACAAGGACCAATTCTTATTTTTGCAATTACTTGATCCATTGTCACGTGTTTGCATTTGTCAAATAGTATTTGGTGAGTGAGTTTTTCTATTATATTTCTAAATATAGATATTCAAAGAAGAAAAGAAGATTGAGTTAGAGTGAAGAAATTTATAAAACCATTCTAGTTTTAATTATTTAAGAGATATATATTATTACATTGAAGTTCAGGCTTGCAAAAAAATCAGACAAAGAAGACGTTTTTAGATTCTGCGTTAATACGTTTGAATGGGGAGATTACATAGATCAAGTGTGGGATTTGTGGTATTCTGAATCAAACGGAGCTTTAATCGTAGCAGAGAATGAAATATGTCACACCAGGGGATCTGTAATAGCAGTTTCGCATGTCTCTTTGTGTGCTAATAAAAGAAATATCTGGCTTGAAGGCATTAGGGTAAATCCAGATTATAGACGAAGATCGATTGCAACAGAATTATTAAGTAAAATGTTGTCATACGGAAAGCTACAAGGAGCAAAAGAGGCATCTGCAATAGTAGGGGTAAACAATCTTCCCTCACAATTAATGATGGAGAATAATGGTTTTAATGTAATCTCAAAATGGAACTATTATAGTACTGAAAAAGTTCAAGAATTTGAGAAGGACAATGTTAGAACGGCAGCCTTTAGCGACATCAAGAAAGTATGGGATTATTTAAAACAATCACAAATCTACAAATCATCTGGAAAGAGATATGTTAATTCATGGCGATGGTACTTGTTTGATTCTGAGACATTATCAACTATTATTACAGATGGGAAATTGCTTATATCTGGAAATGATGTTATTGAAGGAATAGCAATAATCAATAAAGATGGATATTGGAATAGGAATGATGTCTTCCAAATAGTTTATCTTGATGCTGCGAGTGTTTCTTCATTATATGATCTGATAGGATTTGTGATATCGTTAGTACATTCAGCTAATGATCGGTACAAGAGAGTACAAATATTTAGTCCCCAAATTAGCCAAATGTCATCTCTTATAAAACAGTTGGATATGCACAACTCCGAACAATTTTTATTATACAGAAAGACAATCTGATGCACTTACCATGACGTTTAGTGGACCAATGGCTCTGAATGAAATGAAAGATAACTGTATAAGAATACCTCTACTACTAAAAATATGCCACTTTTATTGTAAATTCTTGATCCACTTTTCAATAAAACAAGAAGAGTTATTGCGTATTGTGACTCTGTATATCTCAAGTAATTGCGAAAGCTTAATACCTTTTTAGAATAAAAACTTAAAAAGAGATAATAACGATCTATTATAAATAATAGAATAAGATACTCAATCTAATATAGAATTTGTCTAAACCTTTAAATTGTATGTTCAAAATTGGTTGTGTATAGAAGATGGCAGATATTATATCATGGGATAAAGCTGTTGACAAAAAGGTAAAGTCAAGTGACAACCAAGATATAGGCAAAGTTCAAAGTATGACAAACGAATATATTCAAACAAAGGAAGGATTGGTGTCCAAAAATTATTATTTTATTCCAAAGTATTACTTTCAAGGATATGACGGTGATAGTCTATGGGTTTCATTATCTAAAGATGAAATAAAATCTAAATTTGAAAAAGAAAAAGAACCGGAGCCAGGTGAATTAGAAACTCCAGAGTATAAAGAGAGAAGAACAACAATCACTAAGCAGTATCCTGATTTTGACAATAATATTCCGCAATATGCTTCTACTTCTACTACTACTACTACTACTTCTACTACTGCCCCGCCGCCTTCGACTACTTCTGCTGGTGTTGCAGACGACAGTGTTGGTATGCCCTGGGATAAAATTATCGATAAAAAAGTCAAATCAAGTGACAACGAAGATTTGGGCAAGGTGCAAAGTGTTGCTGCTAATTACATCGAATTACAAGAAGGCCTAGTAAGCAAGAAGCGCTACTACATACCTAAGCATCAGATTCAAGGGTTCGACGGTGAGAATCTTCATGCGGCATTGACTAAGGATGAAATAAAGAGTCGTTATGAAAGAGATGCTCCACCGTCAGCATCAGAATTTCAGAGGCAAGAGACTGATGAACGAAAACGTCGAGAGGAGGGTGCTGCTCCCAAGTCTGTTGAGGGGGTGCCTTTGATGGCTAAGGAACCAGGGCTTGAGCTCCGTGGAGAATATTCAGGAGAATCTCTAAATATTCCATGGGAGGAGGTTATCCATAAACATGTAAGAACAACCGATAATGTAGATATAGGAGATATCGATAGAGTAGGAAATGAGTATATTGTGGTTCGAGAGGGTGTGGCCAAGGTCCATCTCTATTATATTCCGAAAAAATACATCAACAATTATGATGGCAGTTCGCTATGGATAAATGCTCCCAGTGGATTGATAAGCGCTAAATTCGAAAGAGAAACAGAGCCAACACCAGAAGAAATTAGAAGGATTGCTGACGAGGCAGAAAGTAAGAGCGGTGCAACAGACAAGTTCGAGACCTAATATCGCTAATCTGACTAAATTGTCTGCAGCTGGCATATCTAATTTTCAGACCATATGATTTTGTAATTTACATTATTGTTATATAATATTTTATTGGATATAAATCCCTGTCTTTCACCTTGTTACATTTTATGAATTGCTAAAGGAGATATGATACACAATGATCATGATCATAATCATAATTCGTCAATTAGTTGCATTGTATTACTGAGTAAGATCCATTATGCTCTTTTTGATAATTAATTTTGCTTCTGGCGAAATATTATATTCTTCAAGTACCTTTGTGGGATCCCTAACAAGTATGTTCCTAAACTCTGGTTCACTAGCAGCTTTTAGCAGAATTTCGCTAATGACCTCAGCGTCCTTCTGTCGAGTATCCAATTAATAAATTGATTACAAAATCTGCTATATAATCCTAATGTAAAATCCGTAAACTTGATATGAACTAATCTATCGCTCTCATTTATGAGCATAGAGCAGCTACATCTTCAGTCTAGACAAAAGTGGACAATTAATGGTACATCTAGAATAAGGCCTGCTCAAGAAACACTGGAAAGAGTCACTTCTGTATCACAAAAAATCGGAGTCACTAGGCTTGCTGATATCACCAACATGGATATATTAGGCATTCCGAATTATTCTGCTGTTCTACCAGGTACAGAAGATTACATATGGGTTTATAGCGGCAAAGGTGCTACAAAGGTTCATGCTAAAGCAAGTGCTTTAATGGAATGCATAGAGAGGTATTCCTCGCTTCCAAGTGGCGGCCCAAAAAATTTTATCAGAGGTAGCTATGATCAATTATCAAAGTCATTTCATGTTCTTCATCCTGACGAAATAGTAGAACCTGTTAGATTTCAATATAAGAACGATATGTTAATGGATTTTCTACCTGGCTTTGATCTGTTTACAAATGAACAAATAATGGTTCCAGCGTCACTAGCATTATTTCGTTATTCACCTGTCCCTCCTTCTCTTAATCCATTTGCGTTTCATCATACAAATGGACTTGCATCTGGCAACGTAATGGAAGAAGCGATTTGTCATGCATTATGTGAAGTGATAGAGCGAGATGCAATGAGTCTCGCTGAATTGCGTGCCAGTGCTATACCATTTCATTTCTTACGGCACATGATAAATGTATTGAAGTCAAATGGATATCCATTAAATTCTAATTTTATAGATAAATACGTAGACGATCCTAGTGTATTTCCTGATGTAAATATCTCGCAAATTGAATTTCAACCAGTTGAAGATTTAGTAAAAAAATTTGCAGACGCGAACATTCCTTTAATTATTAAGGATATTACATCGGACATAGGAATTCCAACATTTAATGCTAGCAGTATCGAATGGATAACTCATGATTATGGTTATCTTGCCGAAGGGCATGGAACCCATCCTGATAAACGTATTGCTGTATTGCGCGCTATAACAGAGGTATCACAAACTAGGGCAGCCAACATTCAAGGCGCTAGAGATGATCTACGAAAAATCAAATACAGAGAAAACAATACAGATGATAAACATGCATGGCAATTTATGGAGTCGAGTAGAACAATAAAATTTTCTGATATTACTACCTATTTTAACCACGATATTCTCGATGATATAAAACTAATTTTAGAACATCTAAAACAAGCAGGATTAAGCAGAGCAATTATCGTGAATTTAACCAATGATACCATTGAAATTCCGGTTGTCCGGGTCATAGTGCCTGGTCTTGAGACTTTTAAAATTACAAAGTCTGTCATGGGTTGGCGAGCAAGAAGGTACCTTAAAAATGAATAAACCAATAATATTTTTAGGTCCCAGCCTAAGCCATGACAAAGCAAGAAAAATTTTTGAAGCAGATTTTAGAGGCCCCGCAAAAAAAGGAGATCTCTTGAGACTCTCAAGTATTGTAGACGATACTACGATAGTTGGTCTAGTAGATGCATTATTTCTCCAAGATTATCCTCCTTCACCAATAGAAGTCTACCAACTTATGTTAAATAAAAATATAATTTTGATTGGTGCGGCGAGCCTTGGCGCATTGCGTGCAGTAGAGCTTGAGAAATTCGGCATGATCGGAATTGGAAAAATTTTTGAACTTTATAAGAAAGGCAAATTAACTGCTGATGACGAAGTTGCAGTCACATTTGTAGAAGGTGAACATCATCTTCAATCGGAAGCAATGATCGATATTCGATTTAATTTGTTTTTAGCATATAGAAGGGGAATAATTAATGATAAGACTAGAAACGCAATAGCTAAAATCGCCAAAAGGATTTATTTTCCCTATAGGAATTATACTGACATACTAGAACAGACAGAAAAGCAATATCCTACCATATCGGATGATCTGAAATCGTTTCGCACTTATATTATTGAAAACAGACAAAGCTTAAAGGAGCGCGATACAATAAAACTTATTAAATATGCAATGAAACGATTCATACAACTTTAAAACCTGTAACTGATTTGAATCATTATATCGCTTAACCAGCAAATAGTACTTCGACTTCTCTTATATGTACTTGTGGAAAATTCTAATTTGGAATGCATCAAGGAGTTATATGCATAAAAAACACTCTCCCAACAGCAAGAGCTCCTTCTAAAATTCAAGAATTTAAAATACCATTATTATAACAACCCATACATGACACAGCAGATCTGGATCATAACGCATCTTTTATTTACAGTTTTTTAATGCTTCATTGGCTAAATAGCCAAGCACCAGGATAGATCGCATACCCAGAACTATAATGATTGTTTTGTTACTAATATATATAGACATGTACTATAATATCCAACAGCATTGTCTTTATTCAGATGTAACTAGGAACGAAATGGTAATTATGAATGATCTTGAACAATTATCATTTACTTTTAAGCTTATCAAATATGGGGATATTTCATTATAAGAACCATACAAATACGAGTTGATACAGTAAACATTTTAAAAGGAAATCATTGGCTAGCCCATCAGAATAATTAGAAAGTCAAACGTATGCAATGATGGTAATTGAAAGACGGCTACAAGAAGCAACAATAGCCAAATATCTTATTTATTATTGCTCTTCTTTCTTTACTTGAATGATGTCACTAACTATGTCAGAGATATTAAAGTCATTAACAAATATCTTAACCACCCAATACGTCATGATATGAGATATTTTAGCATTATTTTGCACAAGTCATCTTTTCGTCTTTTGTCTTTCATGGTGGATCTCTCGGATAACATTCACTAGTATACGTTGTTAGCAACTCATTCATGGCATTCTTTTATTATGATCTCAATCATTAAACTAACGCTGATCTGGGAATAACAAAAAATCTAATTTTCTAGATAATAAGATAATATAAATATATTAACAAAATGATATCAGTTCTATATTATCTAATCTTCTCTAATATCACTCTTGACATATTAGTATTGTAACCAACTACACTTTTGATAGTAAAACCTTCTCGTAGCATCTCATCGATTTTAGTCCAGGGTTCATCTTCTTTGAAGCCTGGAATTATTACAACTTTTATAAATTCTCCGTCATATTGAATTGACTTGTCACTAGACATTATAATTACTAAGACGGCGAATTATTTAATGATCATCTTAATGATTGCCTGGCATTCAGAAGAGTCTTGCCATTGCTTATTATAATTATTATATTGATGGTTACCATATCAATTTTATGATATATTTGCTAGAAAAAACTTTCGTTTTTTATAAGAATTTATTATGAGG
>DATFPS010000216.1:0-8993 GCA_035264705.1 Nitrososphaeraceae archaeon
CATGATATAGAGAATTCGTTAATGGGAACGTCATTAGGCATGCAAGTCAATGATGGAACTCTTGCAGTGAGAGGACATAGAAATCACATGCGTGCGATCAACGAAGTATTTAAATTCGGATCATTGAGAACGATGGTTCAAAAAAAAGTCTTAAAAAAAGGTATAATGTACGAATGTATTATCAATGAAATTCCGTTTGTATTAGCAGGGTCAATTAGAGATGATGGACCCATTCCTGATGTTGTGACTGATGTTGTTGAAGCACAACGAAAATACAAACAAGTGCTAAAAGACACTAAAATGGTCTTGATGCTTTCGACGATGTTACATTCTATTGCTGTAGGGAACATGCTTCCGGCAACGGTTAAGGTTGTTGCCGTCGACATAAGTCAGCCGGTAGTGACGAAACTTCTTGATAGAGGAACTACTCAAGCAATAGGAATTGTGACAGATGTTGGTGCTTTCTTGCCTATGGTTGTACAGCAGTTAGAACAACAAACAATGACATAACATCATATTAGTCAACACATTAATGCCAAAAATGAAGGAAAAAGGAGAAGAAAATTTAGTTTGATTCAGTTAATTTAGTAGTGATTAAGTTAAGTGCAATTTTTGGATCTGCTTTTCCTTTTGTTAATTGCATAACCTTACCTAGCAAGAAATTAGCGGCATTTGGGTTAGTTTTCGCATCTATAACAGCTGATTTTTCACGCAGAAATATTAATTCTACAGCTTCAGCGATAACTCCAGCATCATCTATCTTTGATGCGTTAATCTTCGCTACCAGTTGCGATGGCATTTCGCCAGTCTTTATTACCTGTCTAAGGATCGTTTTTGCAGTGCTTCTATTAATAATATTTTGATCTACTAGTCTAGCCAGATCCGCGATATGTTTTGCTTCAATTTTCAATCCAGAAAAAATAGATCCTTTCTGCTCTGAATCATCTATAGATCCCATTAGATCAGTAACAATCCAATTAGCAATCTCTTTTGGTGACAAATAAATCTTTACTGAGACTTCAAAAAAGTCAGAAAGCTCTTTGTTATCAATTAGCACTTGTGCTACGTGTTCAGAAAGTTTATAATCGGTAACGAAGCGAACTTTCCTCTCATCAGGTAACTCGGGCATATTAACTTTGAGTGACGATACGAATTCGTTTCCCAAGACGATTGTAGGTATATCAGGTTCAGGAAAGTAACGATAATCCTGTTCTTCCTCTTTT
Organism: Nitrososphaeraceae archaeon; assembly: GCA_035264705.1. Taxonomy (GTDB): domain Archaea; phylum Thermoproteota; class Nitrososphaeria; order Nitrososphaerales; family Nitrososphaeraceae; genus JAJNBK01. The sequence continues at coordinate 1,224 of DATFPS010000216.1, forward strand.
GTCCTTGCCTGCTTAGTTATTTTTCTTAAATCATCCCAATGTCGTGTTTCTGCCTTAATTTCTATATCATGTACAGACATGGTTTTTTGTCTAGTAATTTCATAAGTAAGCGCTTTCTCTACTTCTTTAAATGAATTAACATTTTTAATTTCAACTTTCTTCTTACCTTCTATTGAAACATTAGCGTCGCATCGAACTGAACCTTCGAGTTTCGTGTCACATACTCCTAGATGTTCTATGATAGAACTAATCTTATTCAAAAATATCCTTACCTCCTTTGGATCAGTAAAATCCGGCTCTGTAACAATTTCTATTAGAGCTACCCCTGCTCTATTGTAATCGATAAGAGTGTAGAAATTTGTATCGCGAGTACCAGTTTCATAAACCAATCTCCCTGGGTCTTCTTCAAGCTGAACTCTTCTAATAACAGCTTTTTTTGATCCAGTATAGTCTAGTTTTCCATCTACGCCGATGCTACTTTTTCCATAGAAGTTATATTGGCTCAGCTGAAAGTTTTTTGGAAGATCAGGATAGAAATAGTTTTTTCTATAAAACATTATCTCGTCTGGAACTGTACAACCTAGAGCAAGCGAAACCATGCCTGAAAGTTCTACAGCTCTTTGATTTAAAAGTGGAAGACTTCCAGGAAGTCCCGAGCAAATTGGACACACATTATCGTTTGGCAGCTTTCCCCTATAATCAGAATGGCATGAACAAAATAATTTGCTCCGAAGAGCTGTTAGTTGACAATGGATTTCCAGACCGATATTTACTCCCAATAACATTCTATAGGTCAGGACTCCTTTGAATATTATCAGTTGAATTTTCAAAAGATAATGCTGCATCAAGCATTGTTTGCTCTTGTAATTCATTTGCCATTATTTGCAAGCCTATTGGAAGATCATTGCTAAATCCAGCTGGTACTGACATTGCAGGTATTCCGCTAAGATTGGCGATTACTGTGTCGATGTCAATCAAATACATCTTTAATGGATCATCTATCTTATCACCGAATTTGAATGGCAGAAGAGGCATAGTAGGTGCTATCAAGATGTCATACTTTTCAAACAATGATTTCAATTCTTGTTTTAATAACGATCTTACCTTCTGGGCTTTCAGATAATATTTTCCATAATATCCTGCGGAAAGAACATATGATCCAATGATGATTCGCCTTTTAACTTCTTGGCCAAAGTTGCTTCGAACTTTTGAAAAATACATATTCCATTCGTATCCGTCAGGACTTAAATCGAACCCATATCGAATATTATCATATCTAGCAAGATTACTACTAGCCTCAGCCGTCGCTATTGTATAATATGAGGATAGAGAATATTCAATAGATTTCATAGAAGTCTCTTCACATTTAAAGTCCAAACTGGAGAATAAATCCATAGCAGAATAGATGCATTTTGAAATTTCTGGTTCGGCACCTTCAACTAATTCTTTTACTAACCCAACCCGAATATTTTTTTTCGTTGGATTGAGAGTATATTTTGGTACTCGTTCTAAAGTAGTATGATCTCTATTATCCTTACCTGCAATTGCATTCATAACCATTACCACATCAGAAACTGTCCTACCTATAGGACCAATCTGCTCTAAGCTGTTAGCATAAGAGACAAGCCCATATCTGCTAACGCTACCATAGGTTGGTTTTAGACCTACTACGGAGCAAAAACTAGCAGGACATCTTATCGAACCACCGGTATCCGATCCCAATGATATAGCACATTCCAATGCTGCAACGCTTGCCGCACTCCCGCCAGAAGAACCTCCAGCCACATAATCAATATTCCAAGGATTGTGAGTTGGTCCATTCTTGCTATATTCCGTAGTAGAACCCATTGCAAATTCATCAAGGTTTAATTTTCCAATTATGATTGCATCACTTTCTTTCAATCTTTTGACTGCTGTAGCATCATAGGGAGGAACATGATCTTCTAATATTTTTGAAGCACATGTTGTTTTCAAACCATTTGTGCATATATTGTCTTTTATTCCTACGGTAACACCTGCAAGCCGACCTATGTTTTGTTCTCCATTGCGGATTTTTCTATCTATCATCCGTGCTTTTTCGAGCGCGCCCTCGTTATCTACAGTGATAAAGGCATTAATTTTAATATCAATTTTTTCTATTCTTTCAAGAATCTGAGAAACATATTCTTCTGCAGAAAAATCTCTGTTTTTAATACCTAAAGTAATCTGCTCACAGTTAAGATGACATAGATTTGCCATTCAAGACATCCTTGGACCTTTTATAAACGCATCTTTTCTATACTTCACATTTTTTAATGCATCACCTTGGAACGTCTCCACATAATCTTCCCTCAGTTCAGAAAACTTTATTGTTGATTGAAGGGGTTCAATTTCATTTAAAGATAATCTATCTAATACATCTAAATACCTAATTATTTCTTCGATCTGTGATTCATATATTCGAAGTTCCTCATCTGTTAATTCTAACTTTGAAAGCAGCCCAAGATGTCTGATTTCTTCCTTAGATACCATGCCAAAATGCTCCATTTTTTTTCTTATGGTACTAACCTGTCTATATCGCGAGGATATAAAGTTAGATCGCGTATATTGTCTATTCTTGTGATAGCCATAAGTAGACGTTCTAAACCTACACCAAATCCTGCATGAGGTGGAACTCCATAATCAAATAGTCTGAGGTGATAATCGAATGCCTGTATATTCAATCCCTGCATTTTCATTCTTTGTAATAATTCCTCCTTTCTATTTATTCTAGTACTACCAGATGACAATTCTAATGATCCATACATCAGATCAAACGATTCAGAGATCTCTTGACGTTCTATATATTTTGGTTTTACATAAAAGGGCTTTAAAGAAGTAGGCCAATCAGTGATAAAGTAAAAACCATTCATCCTCTTATCTGACAAGTTTTTCATTGTCTGAGGAGATAGATCATCTCCCCACCTGATCCGTTCTCCTATACTCTGTAGCTGATCTATTATAGTTGAATAAGAATATTTTGGAAATGGCATTTCAACACTTGGCAATTGAAGATCAAGGTATTGTAAGTCATTTTTTTTCTTTTCTTTAATTGAAACGATTATATGCAAAATTATTGTTTCTAGCAATGCCATCATATCCGTGTAATCTACAAATGCTTTTTCAACATCAATAGATATTGCTTCTGAAAGATGTCTATTAGTACGAGATGGTTCAGCTCTGAATATTGGACCTATTTCAAATACATTTTCAAATGCCATAGTCAGCTGTTCCTTATACAACTGAGGGCTTTGTGCAAGAAATGCTTCTCGGTCATAATAAAATATTGGAAACAGAGCTGCACCTCCTTCTGTAGCAGTAGAAATCATCTTTGGTGTATTTACCTCAATAAATCCTTGTCTTACAAGAATCTCTCTGATCGCATCCAGAGTGGCATGACGGATATGGAAAATGCTCTGTAGAATATTTCTACGGAGGTCTAGTGCCCTCAAATCTAACCTTGTATCAATACCTACTGATGTTTTGTCTTGAACCATGAAAGGAGCAGCTTTCTTGGATATAGAAAATACCTTCAATTCTAACGGAATAACTTCAGCGCCGCTAGGTGCTTTTGGTTGGGATCGGATTGTTCCTCGTACTGCAAGTGTAGTATGCTCTTTTATTTGCCGTATCTGTTCTAGCAATTCGTCTGTACATTCACTTTTCTTTGCAATAACTTGAACATCTCCATATCTATCTCTTATCATAATAAACAGAATGTTGCCATGATCACGGATACTTGAGACCCAACCCATAATTATTACTTCTTTATTATGAAGAGAGGAATTGATTTCACCGGAATAATGTGTCCTTCTCCACTGCCCCAGTTCCTCCTCACGTACTAGATTGCTCAATTTCAAATACCTAAATCGTATAAAGTTTGTGATAAAGGTTAATTTATCTTTTAATAAATAAGTCCTTGTTGAAGGTATGTAGAGATGATTAATATTTTACGATTAATGTCCCTCATAATTGTTATATATCTATATCTATATATATATATAGATATGACAAAAGCATTTGAATTTGATCTGAGTTATTATCATTGATCTTCTAACGAAATACTCGTTATTGAAAACAGCAAACTTGGCTTAATAACAATAACGTACCAACTATCCAGGTCTTAAAGGAAATGCATTTAACTCTTAATTTAATATAGATTTGAAATGACATTAAGCATAAACTGTAAAGATGCAGGCGATCCAGTCTGCACTCATACAATGTATGGAGAAACAGAAGAAGAGGTATTACAGAATGCCAAGAAACATGGTATAGAAGTTCATAGCTACACTGAAGACACATGGAATAAGGAAATAGCAAAGAACAAGGATCATTTCCGTAATCTCATAAGGGCTGTCTAATTTCCTTCCTTTTTATTTTGTCTTTGTTGTTCAATGCAAATGTATCATTACCTTCGCATTACTTCCGAATAATACAACATCACATGAGTTCTACTTCTCCTTTTATTGTTGGGAATTAAATGTCTATTAGTTGATATCTTAATTAAATGGAATCTAAATCTGAAAAATTAAAAAAGTTATACCAAACCTGTATTCAAGTGCCTATTGCTAGTATTTGCTAATTTTGGTTACTATATTACTAAACTAAATGTAAATATATTGAAGAAATTAGTCCGTAAACTAAATAGACCTATATAGACTATATGAATTATATGCATCATTAATTAGTTCATGTGTTTTCGTATATATTTGTGGATAAACAAATAAGAAAGCCTATACTATTGATAATGCTTGTTGCAGGCATATTTTTGGCAGCAATTATGCCTGGCATTATGCCCTTGAAAACCTATGCACAAGGTCAAATAACTCTCAACGGAGCAGGCGCAACTTTTCCTTTTCCTCTAATTGATACCTGGCGAGTTGATTACAAAAACATTAAACCAAATGTAAACATAAACTATCAATCGATAGGTAGCGGTGGAGGTGTTAAACAATTTACTGAAAAGACGGTAGACTTCGGTGCTTCTGATGCACCCCTCACTGCATCAGAAATGCAAAGTGCTCCTGGTGCAGTACATATACCTGAAACAATTGGTTCAGTAGTCGCAGCCTATAACATACCTAGTATGCCAAATAAGGGATTAAAACTTACAGGCCCAGTTCTTGCAGACATATTTTTGGGTAAAATAACAAAATGGAATGATCCTGCAATCCAATCGCTTAATACTGATGTATCATTACCCGATGAAGATATTATAGTGGTACATAGATCAGATGGTTCAGGTACAACTTATGTTTGGACGGATTATCTTTCTAATATCAGTACAACATGGAATCAGCAGATAGGAAAAGGAAAATCCGTACAATGGCCAGTTGGAATCGGTGGTCCAGGTAATGAGGGTATTGCCAACGCAATTAGGGGTTCTCCTAACACAATTGGCTATGTAGAACTTGCTTATGCATTGACTACTCAAATGCCATACGCCTTTATACAAAATAAAGCAGGTAATTTCGTAGAACCGACACTAGATTCTACAAAGGCAGCAGTGGCAGCAACATCACAAGGTTTGCCAAAAGGTGATGCTTCATGGCAACATGTCTCAGTTGTCAATGCGCCTGGCACAAACTCATACCCTATTGCAAGCTTCTCATATCTACTTTTATTCAAAGAGTTGAGTACAAATCCAAACATTGATCAAGCAAAGGCACAAGCCTTGGTTGATTTTATGTCATGGGCTATTACAGACGGGCAACAATCCGCTGATGATCTATCATATGTGCCATTACCTGCAGAAGTTGTCAAGCTCAATCAAGAAACATTGAAATCATTAACATTTCAGGGAAAGCCATTAACCACATCAGTTGGTGCGCAGCCTTGAACACTTGGTACAAGAGTGCATATGTTCAAGCAATTACCGCCTTTTTCTTTTTAATGCAAAAATATTTTAGCTCTTATGCTATCGATATACATACAACGTTGTATGAAAAGATCCATTTATGATATTTTAGAGGTGTTTATTGTATTAATATAGAATCTAAGGAACAAAAGAGAAAAATTTTGTATTCATCTTTATTGCAAGGAAAACACAAAGGAGATAGGATTTTTCATATCGTAGCAGTAGCAGCCGCAGGTTATACTTTATTCATGTTAACGATTATAGCGTTTTCAGTTGGCGATGGGTCTAAAGAGATTTTTTCATTCGAAGGTTTTGGTTTTCTTACTGGTACCGATTGGAATCCAGTGGAAGGCCGCGAATCATATGGTGCTCTGCCATATGTCATTGGGACATTAATCAGCTCAGCGATAGCAATGATTATTGGAGTTCCTGTAAGTTTGGGAATAGCTATATTTATTTCCGAGATGGCACCGCGTAGGTTAAGTACGCCATTATCTCTTATTATAGAATTATTAGCAGCAGTTCCAAGTATTATTTATGGCTTGTGGGCACTCTTTGTTTTTAGGTTCTGGATTAGAGATTTGATCGAGATGCCTTTGCATAACGCTTTTGGAGAATCAATTCCATTCTTTGCTCAAACTCCATTTGGCTTAGATGTATTCACAGCTGGAATAGTTCTTGCAATAATGATTATTCCTATTGTGTCATCTGTTTCACGTGAGATAATAAAAGCAGTACCAAATTCTCAAAGAGAGGCTGCGTATAGTTTGGGGGCCACAAGATGGGAGACTGTGAGAGTCGCTATATTTCCATATGCAAAGTCGGGATTATTAGGAGCCGCAATCCTTGGATTAGGTAGAGCAGTCGGTGAAACTATACTTGTTACAATGATCATTGGAAATGTAGTAGGAATGGCTGCTATTCCTTCCTCTCTTTTTGATCAAAGTCAAACATTATCCAGTTTAATTGCAAATGAATTCAATGAAGCGTCATCGGAGCTGCAAATTTCTGCTTTAATGGGCCTTGGAGCTGTTCTCTTGATTCTGACAATAGTAATCAACGTTGGCGCACGCTTGCTTGTTTCAAAAATCACAAAAGTTAGCCCAGGAGTGAGAGAATAATAATGCAGCAAAAAGAATCAAGACAAGAGGACAACAGACAAAAAATTCAAGATATCATGTCAAGGCAGTCTTCAAAGAAAAAATTGATTGATAGAATTATGTCTGCTTTTGCAATAGTCTGTGTTATTTCTGCTCTTATTCCTTTAGGAAGTATTCTATTTGAAGTAGTAAAGAATGGTATTACAGCTATTAGTATAGAATTTCTTACCCAGCCGCCAGGATCTTTTTTTCTAGGGCATGGGGGTATTGCTCCTGCCATTCAGGGAACATTGATTGTAGTTGGATTGGCGTCATTAATTGGAGCACCCGTAGGGATACTTTCGGGTATTTACCTTTCAGAATATGCTGGTAATGGAATATTTCCTTCTGCAGTCAGGTTTTTCAATGATGTTCTGACAGGTTTACCCTCAATAGTAATGGGAATAGTTGGATACGTATCAATAGTTCTTCTACTTGGCTCATTTTCAGTTTGGGCAGGCGCTTTTGCTTTATCAATAATTATGATACCCATCGTAGTCAGAGTTACTGAAGAATCTTTTAAGATCGTTCCCAATTCAATACGTGAGGCTGCTCACTCTCTAGGAATTCCAAAGTGGAAAATTACATTGTTTATAACTATGAAAAGCGCCAAAAGTGGTATCCTCACAGGTATTGTGTTGGCTATATCCAGAATCGCAGGTGAAACAGCTCCACTTATAATGACCATACTTGGAACAAGTTTATTCTTTACAGGATTTTCTGGGCCAATCGATGCTCTACCACTTCGAATATGGA
>DATFPS010000217.1:0-7573 GCA_035264705.1 Nitrososphaeraceae archaeon
ATTCATTAACAAAGGACGATCTCTTTCTCAACTACACAGAATTGAAGAAGCTATCTCAAATTATAACAAGGGCCTTAATAATTGAACCTCAAAATAATGATGCCCTTATTAACAAGGGACTTTCGCTTTATAATTTAGGAAAAAATGCCTGAGGCAATTGCACATTTCAACAAGGTACTGACAGTTGACCCCAACAACTCTTTAGCATTGAATCTTAAGCATAGTGTAGAGCTAAATCCAAAGGGAGTTCAATAGGCCAATACAAACAGGAGACAAGAATCAAGAGATGCTCTAATCCGCTTTAGAAGATCATAAATCAAGTTTCAGTTGCTGTAAATCATAACTTGATCTCAACAGATCCCATCATTGTATCTGATAACATGTTCAATACCTATTTCCTTGCTGTCGTGTTTGATATATCGACCATATTCTGTTTTCCTGGAACCATCTTCTTTTGCATAGCTATCAAATGTTACAGGCAGACCATCGGCTACATCAACTGAGACCAATATCAGCCTGGGTTCATTTTCTTCATAACTTGTTGCTATAGGAAGCTTTGCAAATTTTTCTAAACTTCGCTTCAGTGGTTTATTACTAAAGCGATACTAGGTATTGTAATATAGATCAAAGAACTTGTTATCAGGCATAGATGCAGAGGAGAAAATACGTTTGGTACTCCCGATATGGCAAATTTCTTAGCTGAATAGTATCTTCTGGCTGCTTCTCTTGATGCAATTGACTTACTGATACTATGTAAATAATCCCACCATGACTTGAACCAAGGATTAGCATCTGCTATTGATTCTTTGACAAATAATTCCAAAAATCATGAGCCTCTCTGCTGAGCCTTCATAAGTACCATTTTCAATAACGTAACATGTGAGAACCGCCGCATTCATAGCACATATCGATGTACCTGCAATGATGTCAAAGGTTGGGTTTTTCTTTCTCCCTTCTTTTTTATCTTTCTCTGAAAGCCATTCGTATAGTGCCTTGTATGCGCCTACTTCATACGCGCCCAGGGATCCCCCTCCTTGCTATACCAAAGCTCTTTCCTTTGCGGGAATATTTGTAATAATATTATTTGTATTTGCAAAACAAAAAGTAACTGATAATAATACTACTACTACACCTTCTACGGCAACTGTAGAAGGACAAAGACAAGAAGAAAGCACTTCAACGATGACAGCTACATCTGACAATAATAATACGCTTGCCTTATTACCTTCTTGGAATGAAGGTAATGCAAAAGAGAAAATAATAAATTTTGTAAAAATGTAACCAATCCTGAAAATTCAGATTATTATATCCCTCCAGATAAAAGGTAGCAGTTTTTGATAACGATGGAACATTGTGGTCAGAAAAACCTATTCCATTTGAAGGCTATTTTGCACTTGATAGACTTGAAAATTTGTCAATTGCAAATCCAAATCTAAAACAGATATCCCCATATAAAGAATTCTTGCAGCAGAAAAATACTACAACACTTAAACAAGAACTCGATGAAAAAGATGTTGTGGATTTAATAACGATAACCCATTCAAATATTTCTCAGGGTGAATTTAACAATATCGTTACGAATTGGAGTAAATAGCTCAGCATCCTCAAACACAACGACTTTTTGTAAATATGGTATATCAACCGCAACTGGAACTTATTACTTTTCTAAAAGATAGCCAATTTAAAGTCTTCATAGTTTCCGGGGGAGGTATAGATTTTATGAGACAATCACTTTCATCAGTATACGGAATTCCTGCAGAAGAGAAATTGGAAGCAACGGCAGATATGAGTTTGTAGATAATACCACTAATTCATTCATTTCCCGAAAGCCAGAACTAAATTCATTTAACAATGATTATCAAAAACCGGTAAACATAAAACTTCATATCGGAAAGATACCAGTTATAGCAGTAGGAAATTCAGACGGTGATCTTCAAATGCTCAAGTATGTTGATGACGACAATGAAGAGGCAAAAGCCCTTATGGTTTTAATTCATCATGACGACGCAGTAAGAGAATATTCTTATGATAAAGGAGCTGAAAGTGTCTTAAAAGAGGCTCATAATAGAAATTGGACTATAGTTGATATGAAAGATGATTTCAGAGAGATATATCCGTCCTAATAAACCAATGTAAAAAAAAGTTATGTAAAAGGAGTTCTGTTAATTTAGCGCCTGATCGTTTACGTATTACGTATACTAGAATGTATCATCAAACCAGAAGTAACAGAACCACTATTCTCCCCCTCCAACTCCATTCCTTCTGGTGCTTCAATCTTATTTTATACAAAGCACATGTCAAACTCTATCAATGAATAAAATGAATAATGAATCAGCGCTAGAAGAAGAAAAACAAGAAAAGAGGAGGAGAGTAGTAATCACGACAACACGCTATAACGATACCTTGTTAATTGAGTAAATCCTTAAATACAAACATTCCAACTATTGGATTTCCATCTCTTCTTAATAATGAACGATTTCATTATGTAAGCCTGTGAATTCAAATGAAATTACTGGAGGGATTGACTTCTTTTTTTCTCGTAGGCTTCAATTATCTTTTGTAGTGCTTCGTCTTCTTCCTTTACAGCAACCAAGAATTCCTCCAAATATCCATATGATCTAATAATTTTAACCATATCAAAATAATCTTTATTGTAAGCTCTCTCCAGTTCCTCCACCCTGGTAATAAGTGATTCGTCAAATACAGTTCGAATTAAATTCTGTTGAATTATCAATCGATTATAACGGCTTGCAGCAAAGTAACGTCTGAATACATTCAATCTCTCCTTGTTGTCTATTTTTTTTAGTTCTTCCTGCGTTGGAAAGACAAATTCAACCACATTCTAATAAAATAGTACTATATAATAAAGAGCTAATTGTGCATGTTAACGAGACTGTTTGGCAGTTCTATTTTATAGATATATTATGCAGAATTAAAAATATTGCAATTGACTATAAATTTAGAATGTTCAATAGATATTTGACGACAATAATGATCAAATTTCCTATCTGACAGGGCGAGCAGTTCATTACATTCATCGAGAGTAGAAGAAATCAAGGTACTATAGTCTCTAACGTCTATTGATTTAACAATACAAAGAGGATCGTGTCGTTCTTTATCAGTGAATTGTATAATCTTTCTTCTTACATAGATATCAAAACTTTAATATGCGGTAACTAAAGGCTAAAGAAATCTTTGTTTTACCAATTTATGATAAAGATGTCGTTTTTATTAGCAGGTAAAGTCAACGATATTACATTTAGATAATCCTTCATATATCCCAAGTTATGTTTTTAGTACCTTTAATCCATATGACAGAACTATGACCGATTTTACAAAGAGTAATGCAAATCATCCTATCAATATGGTCTATATTGACATGTTACCATCATATATCATATATCCTAAAAGCCGCAAAAGCTGTATATTTCAAAACTTACTATTATAAATCGATTAGAATATCAAAATTTTCTATGTCAATTGTCTTGTCTCAAATGTATATTGGTGTGTAGGGTCTATATAATATAAGATTTACCTGGAGAATATTTGACTTTAGCAACTGTTTTCTATGTCGTTAGATTTTCGTGTAGGGAATATCAGTAAGGTTGATGAATTGATGTAGGATTAGAAATTATAACTATAACTAAATTATGTTGTGTTTCAATTGGAGGCTTTACTGAATCATAGATAGTCATATTAAATATCTGATTGAGTCATTAAACAAACACCAAGGGACTTATCACTCTCAATCATCAATCTATGTTAGAAAAAGAGGCGAACGCTTATAAGAAAAGCACAAATTAACTATTAAAGTTTACAATTGTCGACGTGTAGAAAATTTCAGAATCTCAATTTAAGATCATTAGGGGTATTATTATATGCAGTGAGTATGTTTATTGTTGTAGTAATAGTTGGACTATTATCATCATCATCGTTTTCTAATATACAAAGTTCAGATGCTGCTCCTTGCATTACCTATGATCCGTCTACTAACTTTATTACAGTAACTTGTAATTCTGCAAGTCTTACTGATATAGATAATCAACTAAATGATAATACGATTTTAGATAAAGAACAACCACAACAACAATCCAATAACGGAGTATGGTTGTTAAATGCAGGTATTGTAGTAGCTGACAAGGCTACATTATATATTAATTCAACTGATACAACATGGCTAAAGATTAATGCTGATGGGAATACTGAGCATATAATCGAGGTATATGGCAACTTGAAAATTGATTCAGTAAAGCTAACTTCATGGGATCCAGAAACAAATGATTATGCTAAAATACCAGCCTATGACGAGGATAAAGAACCAGAACTTATACCATATATCAAAGTTGAAGGCGAAGCAACAGGAACTACAGATATTACCAATTCAGAGCTTGCTTATCTCAATTATCTTAGCTACTATGCAGGTGATGGAAGTGTACTAAAAGGCAATCATATACACGATCTGTGGTTTGGTTTTTATTCAAAGGGAGTAGGAGACATGATTATCGAAGACAATCATGTTCATGACAACACCATTTATGGATTAGATCCTCATACTGGAACACATGATATGACTATTCGCAATAATGTGGTTCATGGCAATGGTGGAATCGGTATAATCTGTTCGCTAGATTGTTACAATATTACAATTGAAGGGAATGAAGCGTACAATAACGCAGATGCAGGTATCATGTTTAGCATAAATATGTATAATTCAATTGCAAGAAATAACTATGTACATGACGAAGCTAAAGGCATATTTGTTTCAGCATCACATAACAATGAAATATATAATAATACAGTTTCAGATAGCGGAGATGGAATTTATTTAAAGTCAGAGTCGTCTAAGAATAATATCTATGATAATACCATCATAAATGCTACATCAAATGGTATACTTGTCAATACAGGTGCATCAGATAATACATTTAGTTCTAATACAATAATCAATGCTACTGAATTTGGAATAAATGTTGATCAAGATTCAGTTAATAATAGATTTGAAAATAATAACCTAATTAATTCTAAAGTTGCAGGAGGAGAAGAAAAAGAACCATCAAATTCATCAAATACAGTAGGTCAAAGTGATGATGATGAAGAAGAAGATAGTTGACATTTAAATTGTCTCCATATGATATCATTTCTAGGCCTTAGACTCATCACCTACATTACAATAAGAATTATTTTTCTAATACACAAATGGTTACAAATGAAATTATTATCGTCTCTTCTTTATCTGGAACAATCTAATCTCCATCCAAGTTGTTTTTATTATTATCCATCTGCTTTTTATTGGATGTAAATGTCTTACGTAATTTGTTTTTATCACACATGGGTGACTCTTAAAATCTATTTGCTATGTTCAAAGAACGAGGGACAAAAAATAGATAACCTTTATGATAACAAAAATTATCTTCAGAAAGACAAGTCGACAGCAAAATAAGAAGTCATATACTAATTATATAATGAATTAGTTTAAAATTATCTTATCTTTAAAAATAGCAAGCATTGTTTTTTAACGTATAATTGTATATGGGTTTATAGATAAATAAGGGCTGTGTAGAAATCATCGCCTTGTAGTCAAAGCATTGTAAGAGTACAATATCATTTACATAGTGAAAGAATCAAGGTATGTTAGACTCGCAGATACGATGTTCCGTGTTCTAAAGTATGCTAGAATACCATTATTTCTCCATAGGAAAAGTAACCAGATATTTACAGTATGGCAACACGTAGTATTACTTACAATAAGACAGTATGAAGATAAGAGTTATAGGATGTTTGTGCAGTGGCTGGTTGAAGCACATTATCTTAGAATGTTTCTACAGTTGACACGTATTCCTCATTTTACGACATTGCAAAAGTTTACAGACAGAATCAATAATGGGTTGCTTGGAAAGATAATTTCCTCCTTCATTATATTTACAGGAACTAGACATATCTTTGTAGGAGTAGATTCAAGTGGATTCAAGGTGACACATGCATCACAATATTATACTGAAAGAGTGAAATTGAGAAGGAAATATACAAAATTATCTATAGGTGCTGACGTACTCAAACAGATAATCTGTAACATAAAGATAAGGCGAGCTCCAACAGGACATGATAATGTAGACTTTAAGCCTATTATAACAAGAACTGCAGAAATTATGCCACTGTCTGTAGTTACAGGTGACAAGGGTTATGACAGTGAAGAGAACCATGTTCTGGTTAGAGAGGATTTACATGCATTCAGTGTTATTCCATCCCGATATGAACATGTTCCTATATGGAGGACACATGGTATGTACAGAAAACAGATGAAACGTGGGTATTCGAAAATTCTCTATAATCAACGTAACAAGGATGAAACTATAGTATCAGTCATAAAGAGATTATTTGGAGAACATATTACATCAAGGCTAGTAAGAACGCAGAACAGAGAATTGTCATTTAGATGTATGGCCTATAACATGCATAGACTAACAAATCTTATCATAGTATTCATGATTTCTACTTTGCCATAAATAAGGTATACTAACAAATACAAATAAAGTAATCTAAAGAGGTAATACAAATATGACTTTGATATTTAATATATAAGAATTTACTCCATCATATGCATATTACCAACACATAGTAACACTTCAACTAAAATAAAGTTATTTATCCAAAAGCAAAGGCCAATAATCTTATAATGATTCAGCAGATCATAAACTAGAGTAACGAGAATTGATTGCAGACTTATCAGTTGGTATGTATAAGAAAAATTACAATTTGTTAATATTACTGCTTGATGACTATTACAAGATAGATCAACATTCCTTTCAATATCTTTTTGCGTATTACAGTATGTTAATCATTATAAGATTAGTCGTAAGAACATAATTTTATTAATTAAGGTAAATCATACTCTAAATCTGCAAAAAGGATGCTAACCTGTATATCCTATAAAGTGATGTAATAAAGAAGAGATACAACCATGTCAGACACCGGATTTGCTTGTCCAAAATGTGATCTAATCTTTACTACTGCAGAAGATGTTGCCAGACACCTAAAGAACGAACATGTAGATGGAAGTCAAACTGAACGACTTCGCTTATGACCAGTCCCTTGTGCTTCTATTTATTCTAACGTTAGCAATTGCTTAAGCGGTATCCCAACTCTGATGACATATATGTAATTTTTTATAGTCTAGTTCTACTTTTGTATACCCATCAATCAATTGTCGTCCTTATATCGAATGATTCTCTACACAGCAACAAATCTCTACACACCCCTCCATGAATAAGATATACAAAATAATTTTACTTCCATATGGAACCAAGCCAAAAAGCAATTGCTATTGATTTAACCTACTGAAATATTATGGAACAAGGTTGGATAAGACATACATCTGTATTTATTTGATAAACAATTGATATCTGTCTCTATTCCACCGATATCTGTAAGAGTAAACATCTCTCTTCCTAATACCATCCACACTTTATTTTAAACTTAATATATAAATAAAGAACATACTTAAAGATCAGATAGATTCTATTTTTTGTTAACTTTCTAATTCTTATAAGTCTGTACTTTATGAATGACAATACTA
>DATFPS010000218.1:0-4766 GCA_035264705.1 Nitrososphaeraceae archaeon
CTCTAACTTTTTGTTCTTTATTTTCTGCTCCTTCTTTTCTGGGATTTCGTAACCTAAACACATGGTAACTATACAATTAGATTTTATTGCTTAAATGAATTTTCATTTTCGATTGATTAGGATAAAGATACATAGAGCAAAAATTGTGAAGGTGATAAGACAAAAACTTTAGGAGATATGTCTCTATATAAGTATACGTTGACTACCCAAGACTATCGAAATTCAAAGTCGCGGAGATCGCTCTTATAAAATAATGCAGAGTAATACTCTCTCATCTCATATATATATTGTTAAATGTTTTATTGAGTAATAAAAATAGCTTGGCCAGAAGTAAACAGTCATCATCATTACTACCAATAGATGAATGTGAAGAATGGATATGGGAGATTTTGGACTGTACCAAATATTGTGGTTTTGAATATTTGCCTGATGATGATAAAGAAATTCTGATATTTAATACAGATGATTTCTTTGCAGATATTAAAGCATTAGAGAAGATTAAAAGAATTACAGGAATGACATTAGTTCAGCTAAGTTCTCATAACTGCCAAACACAATTATGGTTCTGCAGACTACGCTGAATAATACGTATTATTACTTAGTTCTATCATTTCTCTGATTTATCCTGTTATTGTTATCCGATTCTTAGATACGCTAAATTTAAAGCGGCTCTTTTTCCTATTGTAGCTTTGTTTTTTCAGCTTATATTTGTTATTATGGGATTCAATGATGCTTTTGGAGACTGACTATCTAATAGTGTTATTATTTTCTATGAGATTGGAAAATAGTCTAAGTAAAATATCATCAGAATCATACTTTATTTCTTCCAAAAGGGCTTTTGAATATTCATGTATAATTCGTATGCTCTAATGGATTTTGGATAACTCCAATATCAACTCAATTCCTTGCTCAATATCTCTTATTCTATATCTTTAGACCATTCCATCATTTTATAATTTATCAAAAATAGACATAACATACTTGGCAGCATAGACAGGCTAATTACTATTCAACGGACTCTGAACCATCTTGCTTTCTATCTGCAATATGTTAAACCTTTCGTACATGCATATTTTATATCCTTCCCACAAAGACACATTTCTCTAGGTTGCGAATAAAAAGATGACAATTACGAATCAATTTATATCCTTTAGCTCTTGTATTTTTTTGGCGACTAGATCGAAGCCTTGTTGCCAGAATTCAGCTTTTGATATATCAATATTAGATTCTTTGAGTAATTCTTCAGTTTTCTGTGAACCTCCAGCCGAGAGTATTTTAAGATATTTGGGAATAAATGATTCTCCTTCTGTTTTGAACTGTTGATACAAAGACAATACCAATAGATTTCCGAAGGAATATGCATAACAATAGAATGGCGTATGATAAAAATGAGGAATATAAACCCATTCCCATTGAAAATCTGGAGATAGAGTTACTGAACTTCCAAACTGCTTATTCAGATTATTTAAATATAATTCTGATACTTTATCTATCGTCGCATTTTCTTCTGCAATAGCATGATGTGCATCTATTTCAAATATAGTGAAGTAAGCCTGACGCATTATTGTAGCATACATATCGTCTATTTGTTCTGCAATCAATATCTTCTGCTCTTTGCTTGTTACTTTTTTAGTCAAGTTATCATTTAGCAGCATTTCTGCAAATACTGACGCAGTCTCTGCTAATGGAAGTGGCGCATGTGATACAACTATCGGTTTGTCAGAAGCTGACATACTATGTACTGCATGACCAAATTCATGTGCCATTGTAGAGACATCTCTAGATTTTCCATTGTAATTTAGTAATACATAAGGAGTTCTTTTTGGAGATACAGTATAGCAGAAAGCCCCTCCTAGTTTACTCTTTCTAATTTCAGAATCTATGTGTTGTTCTTTAAAAATTCGTTCAGCATATTTCCTAAATTGAGGATCAAAATCTTGAAATGTTTGTAGTACTATATTAACGGCATTTTCATAATTAAATTTTTTTTGTTCAGAATTTTTTAATGATAATGGCGCATATAGATGATATCTTTGAAGTTTTTTAATACCAAGCATCTTTGCTTTTTCTTTAAAATAGTCTTGGAAAACTACAGAGTTTCTTTTACATACCGAAAGAAGAGTCTCTACCGTTGTGTCATCCAAGTTATTGGAAATATTTCGAGCTGAAATAGGAGATTGGAACCCCCGCATGGATATGTGTTCGTCATACCATTGAATTACAAGATTCTGATATATTTCACCTAATACCCCACTATTTTTTTTATATACATACAATAGGGACTTGTACGCAGCTTCTCTTTCCTCAGGTTTTGGACTTCGGATAAGAGAGAGCATTTTTTCTTTATTGGGAAATATTTTTTTAATAATCTTTTTACCTTTTCTAACGGCCATGACAAATTCAAAGCTACTTGTCATTCTATCATAGATCTTAACAAGTGCGTTCGGTCCTGTGACTTCAAGGGTACTGATGATCTTCTCTTCAGATTCAGTTAAGGTATACTTTGCAAGTAAACGTTTATGCTTGAGGTATTCTCGATATACAGAAGGTATCGAGTCTATCAAACGCTGGGCATTTTTTTCATCAATGTCTTTTTTGAACCATAAATCAAAGAACATTAACCTATTGGTAATATTTGATCTCATTATTTCCATTTTTGTTACAAGAGAAGCTGCCTCATTTGAAGAGGTATCAGCAGAATATCTCAAACTAGCATAACCGCTAGCTACATTTACTTTTTCTGATACATCTTCAATCAAATGAAGTAAATTTTCAAAATCTGTTGCTGAAATCTTTGGATTTAGATCTTTGCGCCTATCTTCAAGTTGTTTTATTCTTGCTTCTAGAGATTGTAGAAATTCTTGAAATTCGCTTTTGTTTGGATCTTCTACAAGATCTGTCAATTTCCACGAACCAATCTTCGGTTTGATAAAAAGAGTCATACAGGGATTTACGATAACGTATAGCCAATTGGACCTTTATGTTTCTTACACTGTATTCATAAGTGTAAGAGCCATATAGTTAGCGGGTTCGCTGGGATGTGAGAGACAGATATTTGACTCAAATTACAATTTGAAAATTATATGTCGTCTGTGTGCAACCCACTTCTGTCTAATGGGAATAATAATTTATAGTTTGAATTCGATATAATGCAGTTATACCTAGAAGAAGATAATTGATAAAAAAAATAGAAAAAAAAGTCAAGGTTTAGCTTCGTATATTAAAATAAATGGTGCCTGACTAACGCGTTTGAAGTGTTTAAACCCTACTGCTTTTACTAATTCAGAGATACCACGCTCACCTGCTTGTGCTCCCAATGCAGGACCATTATAAGCTAATGATGCCGGTACGCAGACTAAACTAGATGCAGCATAATACATTCGTCCAATCGGATTTAGATTATCTTCTACTTTATCATTTGCAAATGGCTCTACAATCATCCAAGTACCGTCTGGCTTAAGTGTCTGCAATACATGAGAAGCAGCACCACTAGGATCACCCATATCGTGCAAGCAATCAAAGTATGCTACCAAATCATATCCTTCACCTTTACTTGGAAAATCAGTAGATGATGCTACTTCAAATGTTATTCTATCTTCAGATAAGCCTTCTTCTTTTGCTTTCTTACGTGCTACTTCTATAGATGGTTTATGGTAATCAAATCCTATGAACTTGGAATTAGGATATTCCTTGGCCATGATTATAGTTGAGATACCATGACCACATCCAACATCAGCAACTTTAGCACCACCGCCACGCTTTAATTTCTCTTCTACCTTTCCTCCATCAAGTGAAGGAATCCATGAGCTTACAATATTAGCAATATAATTTGGTTTATAGAATCTTTCGGTGCCTTCGTACAAGTTAGGATCATGATCACCCCAATCAACACCTTTTCCAGTACGGAAGGCCTCAGTAATTTTTGGCTCATCTCTAAAAAATGCCATCGCAGCTTGAAAACCACCAAGTGAAGATACAGGACTATTTTCATCAGCCAAAGCCATTGCTTGCTCTGGAGGGAGAGTGTATTTTGCTGTAGTTGGATCGTAGCTAATATATCCGCCAGCAGCTTGATTTGATAGCCATTCCCTTATATAGCGTTCAGTAGTGCCGGTACGGCTAGCTAATTCTGCAGGTGTAACTGGTTTAGAATCTGCCATAGCCTTGTATAATCCAAGTTTGTCTCCAATTATTACTAAAACAGTACTCTCAGTTGCACCAAGATCATTTACTACTTTTTCCATAAAGTCTTTGAGTTTTGCTTCGTCTATGTTATTGTTGTTGTTGATACTGCTACTACTATTTGTTACTGCTTTTGAGCTCATAAAACATGGGTGTACTAGGAATTATTATTATAGTTTTTATTTACATGTAAGTTTGAAATTCACACTACCACTATGGCATTTTTATATCTTTTTATTATATATCACAGAGAGGAACTAATATTTAGTCAAGTATAAGGACCAATATAATTAGCAGGTTATGTAGGATGTTGGACAAATTTGACTCAAATATGTCATCCGCTTTAAAGGAGCTTTGTTTTCCTTTGTCCATCCATATTAGCATATTAGACCTTGTATTTTCGATCCCCTCCTTCCGCTGAATCTTGATGAAGAATACTGAAAAACAATGATAATGATAATAAAGATAATTTTCTAACTGCCAAACATACTATGTATAATGAAACTCCTCCTCCTTCTTTATTCAGGAGAGAAGAAATGATAAGAACTCTAAAAATGCAAAAGAAAAGCCTGAACTGTGCTGAT
>DATFPS010000219.1:0-2334 GCA_035264705.1 Nitrososphaeraceae archaeon
TTGGATTTCCCTCTTTGCATATTGATGAAGGTCACTATTTGCGAAAGACAATGTCTATTCTAGAAGGTACGGGCCTAGACCCGCTAGCCCGCTATGCGGCTCCATATTTTGGACAAATTTTCTTAGCAGGTGTACTAGGGATTGTGGGATATCCCGATTCATTAAATCCTTCTGATGGTGATGATGTACTACACAAAGTAGAGACACTTTATCTCGTTCCAAGAGTTTTGATGGGATTACTTGCAGTAGTCGATACTTTTCTTATCTACAAGATAACTGAGCGTCGCTATCATAACAAAAATATTGCTCTGATTGCAGCTATTCTCTTTGCAGTAATGCCTTATGGCTGGCTTTTTAGAAGGGTGTTTTTGGAGACAATTCAAGTACCTTTCCTTTTAACATCAATATTGTTCGCAGTCTACGTTAAAGATTTAAAGATGGAAAACACTAACAACAATATTGTCAGACATAAGACAATTCCTATGATTTTACTTTCTGGAACTTTTTTAGGATTGTCAATCTTTACAAAAATTCCTGTCTTTACAATGATTCCGTTAGTAGGATTTATAATTTATAATAATAGTAGCAGCCATAAGCTAAGAAATCTTGGACTATGGTTTATCCCTGTTCTTTTATTACCACTAATTTGGCCTGCTCATGCCATGATAATTGGAGAATTTGATCTATGGGTGGATGGGGTGTTATGGCAAACGTCAGAACGACCAAGTAGGCCACTAATTGGAACGATAGAGACCTTTTTTGAAATGGACCCAGTCTTGTTTGTCCTTAGTATGGCTGGCTTGATCTTTGCAGCGGTAAAAAGAGATTTCTTCCTTTTGTTGTGGGCTATTCCATTTCTTATATTTCTCTATGCTATAGACTACGTATCATCATTTCACTTGATTCCCATAGTTCCTGCATTCTGCATTGCAGCATCTAGATTTCTTGTAGAGATAATAGGTAAAATTAAATTTATCAAGAAAAATATGATTAAGCAAACATTACCATTTGCTGTAATTTCAGGAATTATAATTTTTGGATTGGTATCTACCACCATGTTAATTACAACAAATGTAAATTCATCTGTATACAAAGCATTGGCTGTAATTGTTCAAAAGCTGCCAAATAAAGATGACACTAACAATACGGCGACCATAACACTGGTAGCAGCTCCAACTTTTTTTTGGCTGCCCAAATACGCCTTTGACAAGCCCTTTTATGAAAAAAGCTATTTCAGCGGATCACCACTCAAAACTGAAAAATATATTGTCGTTGCCGACCGAGGACTTATGCAATCTATTTCAGGAACAGCTAACAGACCTCCTAACGCCCTAATGAAATATCTCTATGAAAATTCACAAACAATAGACACAGTTGTTCCAGATGATAATACTAAGTATAATGTCAAGAAATATCCCTATTCAAATATGCTGCAAAACCCTCGATCAAAAGAAATTGAAATAAGAAGCAATTACTAAACAACTAATAAAAAATATTCTTTATTTTTCTGAGCCTCACTGTTGTCCTGACACATATCTATATCTCTGCATTTTTCACTAAATAAACTAGTGGAAAAATAATATTTCTTTCTGAGAGATTATATCGAAATAATATGTATATATATATACATATATACACGTACATATATTAATCATCATCGTCTATCAAAAAAGAAAATAGCATAGCATTAAACTAATATTAAAGAAAACGTAAAACAATATAAAGGAGTCATGATGCTTGTTTGCATCGTATGTCAGGTAATTATAGACAATAAAAATGGTTAATCGTGACGATAAATATCCTTATTAATCAAGATTTAACTGAATTTTAGAAATTACAGGAATGGCATAATTGACAAAAAAATTTGATGTAGATATGATTTGAGGAACTTGTGGATAATGAAAATATACTGATCCTGAATATATTCAAATGGGTTAATACAGTACAGATCTCCTCCTGTCATATTTGATATATTCTGATAACTGAATAAAACATGAGATAATATGATATGGTAGGATATTGTTAAAGGAGTAGCATATTATGCAATTTTATCAAAAATAAGAGCTAACAAGACAAAGATGCGAATAAGAACAGCAACTGATCATAATGCTAGCTAGCGTTAAAGGTTCACAAATTATCTCCTCTATACTTTCCTTTAGATAAGAAACATATAAAGGTCTTCATGTTCTCTTAAATATTGACAAAAACACAATATTATGAACGAAAAAATCTTTCCGTCCAGACTTTATACAAAAAAACGACTATGAATATTCTAAGTGTTATGTCAGCATTAATAGTTCTTTTAGTGTTTATTAATTATATTTTATTATTATT
>DATFPS010000220.1:0-4847 GCA_035264705.1 Nitrososphaeraceae archaeon
CAGCAATAGTTAAAACTACTAATGTCATAGTGTATCGTTAAATCAGAGAAAACAATTTGGTCTTATAATAATGCTTGATGATCAAGGTGCTCCACCAAGAATGTTAAGAATGTAATTTCAAACTGCACTACAGGATTGGCAAGCAAACATGTAGATATCGATAGAAAAAACTGGTTTATTGAACTATTCTCTATCTGAACTTACACTCACAATTTTCAGCCGCAATATCTAATTAAACTTCTTTTGATATAATGATCGTATACCGCATCTGTCTTGGAGACTTTGTTGAAAAAGGATTTCTTACAGCTTCTAAAGAGTATGCCAAAAATTGGAGAAGACACAAAGACTCTTACACAGCAGACTGGGATGGTGGAATCTATAATGAGAGAGTATATGGCATATTGACAGTTGTTGATGTAAGGGAATAGGGATTCGAAGGATTTGCTGGATGAAACAGAGATTCTTCCCAATTCTCTAAAGATATAGGATGAATGTGTTGCATCAGTAAATGAACTGAATAATGTACTGACACCGAATGAAATAGAAGGGAATACATCTCATTGCTGCTGCACATTGTCCAGATATGACCTTTTATCCTTTCTCTGGCTGCTGCTTGGAGGAGAGATAGTTGAATGGAAAATCAGATATCTAAAGAAGAGTAGCTTCTAGTATGAGGCGTATAATAACACAGAAGGAATCATGACTCTAGAATTTATAAAAGAGCAGATTAATGCAGGTATATAACCACAGAAAAATCATTTTGGGATAAAGAATTTTTCGACGGGAGGTTTTGACTTTATGCAAGAAGCTTTACAGAATCGTGTATATGATTTGTATAATATATTACTCCTGAGCAAAAGCAGGATTTTGAAAATAAAGTCGAATTCACACAGGATTTTCTATATTAAATTAAGCATATCCTACTACAACATCAATGGGAGGGATGGTTGCGGAGTGTTTCTTCAATATTAAAAAATAAGGATCTGACATTAGAATTAATCATGACATGTTAGAGCCACAAGTAATTGCTCCAATGCAAGAAAAATATGATTTACTTTTGCCGTGGGTTCCTGTGTTATTCCTGTACGTTGAGGAGCTAATTAATATTTTAATTATTTTGATTTCTAGACTAACAAGTTTTAGAGTTTATTTCATGTTAGGATACAAAATATATTGGTATTACAAACAAGTTTTTTACGGGTTAAAATTATTGGTAATTTGTGATTCAATATAAATATCATTATATGTACAACACTTTCTTTAGCACTTTTAAGTCTGTTATGTTGAGAAGTACTGGATATTATAATAATGAAAAATAGAGGTAATAAGAGGAAAACGAATAAGAAAGCTGTGATTGCAGGCATTGCTCTTGCAGTTCTCATGGTAGGAGGTACGTTAGCTGCATTTTTGCCTTCTGCTTCTAACCGTAATAATAGTTCTAACTCACCCTCAAATAATCAAAATCCAAACGAAATAATTCAAAAGCTATACAATCCTGTAGTTCAGAATGCTTCAGCACTTGGAAGCAGTACAGCCGATATAACGATGATCGAATTCGCAGATTACCAATGTCAAGCATGTGCAAAATTCTATACAGAAGTCGGAGAAGACATTCTTAGAAATTTTGTAAACACTGGAGAAGTACGCTTTTTATTTAAAGATTTTATTGTTAATAATGATATGCCTACTACTACTACTACTACTACTGTTGATGAAGCTTCTACATTAGCTGCAGAAGCATCTTATTGTGCTGCCGATCAAGGAAAATATTGGGAATATCATAATCAGCTATATCAAAACGCAGAAGATGAAAGTACTGAGTCGGTCACTATAGATAATCTAAAGCAAATTGCAAAGAACTCTGGGATAGGTGATCTGATGCGATTTTCTGACTGTCTTGCGTCACATAAGCATTCTAAAACTGTGAATGAAAATGACAATCTAGCAAGGAGCATAGGTTTACAATCCACTCCTACCTTCATTCTGTTGTCTAATAGGACACAACCATTAGCAATTCAAGGTGCTCAACCATATTCAATTTTTGAGCAGGCAATACGAGAAATACAATCATCATCACAATCATCATGATAAATTCAAAGAAATCAGCATGTATAAAATGTGGTTGACCTGTCACTCCGTTAATCGAATCTAAGGGAGAAGAAGACTCTAATCTTTGTTGTATTTGAATAATTGTCGTGAGTCTGATGCAGCGTATGCACGCTAAATCAATCGCCCGACAATAATTAAAGTCACATAGGCTGGAGGAAGAGATAATAGGGATATCGGAATGTAAAATGAAGAGTGAAAAAGAAAGATGGTTAAATGTCCGCTATGCCGTGAAGCAATTGATAAAGATAAAGTAAATGAACATATTCAGAATCATAGGCCATTTGCAACTGAAGAAAATGTCGGTGATCTCTTTAGAGCCATTTTAGATCTTCGATCAAGATTAGAAGAATTAGAATCAGAAAAAACAACAAATAGAACTAGCTGATATTACAGCTGAGTAAGCAGGAATAAATAGGAACTAGAAAGCTTAAAAGAATTCGACTATATCGTTGTACGTCGTATGTAATTCAAGTCAATTGTCATTGGAATCTTCAATAACTATTTTATCTTGTAAGTAAAAATCTCGAAGAGAGATATATAAGAATAAGATCAAGATAGATAAGGAATTAATTATAAAAGTTGTAGGTATTTTTGAGAAAGGAAGTTCCTAGCAATAGTGCTATTTCTGTTCTTGCTATTGTCACAGTGATGGAAACGAGATATCTATTACTATAATTTCTAAACACCTAAATCAGAACCAAACTATTCTAATCTGGATGAAAAACTTCTTGATGTTCAATATTTTCTGGTTATATTCAAAAAGCCTTATACGTAGGAAATGCTAACAAAAAAGCGTCTTTTAGTTTCAGTATATAGAGATTAGGAAAAAGATATCATTGTCTGAAATAGTAAGAAATAGTAAACTTGTAAGGAGATACGACGTAACCTCTTGGGCTGTATTTAATTTTTGATACACAAAAAACTCTATTACCTATATTGATACAAATCTTTTCTTAGAAGAGATAATGTATTCGTTGATGTATGGTTCGTTGGACATCGCTTTTAAATAACATTCCACAGTGAGAGCAAGTGTAAATACCTAATTGTTCAATGTCTCCATTCTTAAGAATTGCAATTTCATTCTCTTCTTTCGTATTCTCTGAGACTATATAGTCATTGAGCCGGTTTTTGGTAAGAGTATATTGTAAAATCTCCTTTATTTTTTGAACGTCGGTCTCACTATCTAAGATGATAATATCATTATTTATATTATTATTGTTGCTGCTGTTGCTCTGCTTCTGCGAAATAGATTTATTTTCAAAAGTATTAAGAATAATTTTCCTTATATTACTAGATAGGTATGACATATCGACTCTAATTACCATAGATATGATCATATTGTAACATCATTAATGTAGTTTTTCATCATAAATCAGATCTTTTGGAGAAATAATAGAATTAATATTTCTAGAGATGAAATTTTAATAAAATCGCAATACATCATTTACCAACAGGCAATACGCTAATTGCTCTTCTTATGGTTTTTATATTATAAGCCATCAATAATTCACTAGATTTTCAGGTACTGAATGACGTCATAGCTATAAGCATTAATTCAGAACTGTAATTCTCCTTTAGAATTGATCTATTACATTTCCTTGTCTCTTTGACATTCATCTGACACCATGTGCATAGTATGTACCTCTCACAATTATAGACATATTGAATAAAGAATTACAAACCATAATAAGAGACAGCGTGCATATGAAATCCAATAAGCAAAATTATTATTAACAGAGGAAATTAAATAGAGTTTCACCAATCAGAATGCATTGTCTTAATATAGTTTCGGTACAATAGTTATTAGTTTTGGTTACGCTTGATAAAAGAGTATTCGATAATGCGATAGGCAAGATATGTAAGGCACTTCTCCCTATTAAGCATGAATACTATATAGGAAAAGGAAAAAGCGTAGCAATTTGCACATTATCAAGTATAGATCTATTAGAGGAGATCTCGAATTCAGTAAATATAATGAATAGAATTCTAATTGTCGGAAGATTGCTCTCAGAAAATGAGGGAATTGACACTATTATCAAGTTCGTGCTAGATCATATAGGATTGCAATATATAATTATATGTGGAAAAGAGGTAAAAGGACATCAAGCAGGACAAGCATTAATATCACTTTATAAAAATGGAATGAACAATGATGGCAGAATTATTGGGGCTAAAGGTCCATTTCCACTATTGAGATCTTCGCAAAAAGATATCGAAGAATTCAGAAAACAAATTATTAGATTGTCTGACCTAAGAGAAATTGACGATATTGAGAAAATAAAAAATTCAATTCCACCTGTTTGTTGATAGTTGGCTTAAGACTTCAGAGAGAAGAATAACAAAGTAATGCTAAATGAACGAAAATATTATTAGTGATTATATAAAAAATTACCGATCCATAAAATTTTCTATAACTTTAAGTTACAATGCGCTTTCGTTTGAATATCAGGATTAACATTTAAATTTCGATAGACTCTATTTTATACTTAGTTCTTATACTATCTTAAATAATGTTGGCAGTTTAGAGTCCTTTACAGTTTACTAAATCATCTCAAGGCGT
Organism: Nitrososphaeraceae archaeon; assembly: GCA_035264705.1. Classification (GTDB taxonomy): domain Archaea; phylum Thermoproteota; class Nitrososphaeria; order Nitrososphaerales; family Nitrososphaeraceae; genus JAJNBK01. Next base: position 4,670 of record DATFPS010000220.1, read on the forward strand.
TTTCATCCAAGTCCGGTAAATTTTAAAGCTTGAATATAAAAAGCAAGAATTGCTCTTATAAGTCATTTATAGAATTGAATAAATGACTAAAAACAGTCTCTCATAAAATACAGCCATATAAGTAGAATATTTCAACTATGAACCGAGCTAATTCGCACGTTGTTATTTAATTATAATA
>DATFPS010000221.1:0-7608 GCA_035264705.1 Nitrososphaeraceae archaeon
TGATAAATTCTGATACCTTTTACAATACTTTCATAGTTTACATGACTTTTTTCATAAGACCAAGAGTTGGTAATGTGAGCACAATATTTTCATATGTTATAGCAGAAAATTTTGGTCTTATTAAAGAATGTTATGTTCCAATAACTTTATAGTAATAAAGCTAATAAGTATAGGAGCAAGGATTATGACTAACAATAGCTGCCCAAAATGTTCTTCAAATATGGTGCGACATCCGTCATTATTATCAATGCCATTAAGTTCTTCACAAGAAATAACTGCTAATGATACTAAAAAGGTGAATATTGAAGTTCAGGACGCTAATTTTGTCTTTCGTTTTAGTTCTTGTAACAAGTGCGGATATTCTGAGTTCTATCTGACTAATGGTAGCCGAAGTAGAATCTAAAAAAATCCTGGTAAGATTAAGAATAAGAATAAAAATAAAAAAAGGGACGTGAATTCAAAGATAGTATAAGCAAATTTAGAAGGGATCTTTGAACTGAAATCACCAGATCCGAATTTGAAATGCACACTGAAGAATAGGGAGAGATGCACATACATATACACAATCTTTTCGTAGGGCATCTACAGCCTTTATTGTAATAGAATTTACAAGAAGCATAGATGATTTTTCAGCATTCTACTAGAGTATGGCTTATCTCAACCCTATGCTCAATAATAAAGCCGATTTTATCTTAGAATACAACCGAATGTGCATTGTCTATATATTTTACTTCATCTATATGGTTCCAATAATAAGAAACAACGAAGACAGTGAAAATATTCTAAGTATGACTATATAAAAAGATCGAGCAACTTAAATACATGTATTATAAACTTTGACGTTATCACAAGAATAATACTGTGTTTAACCACTAGAAGGATGATATTCAGAGATTTGGAGAAGTATATAATTAATCACCGCTTAACAAGTATGACAGACATAAATAATAATATGGCTTAGTAAATCAATAAGCTAATAAAATAATGATAGATTTAGGTTACTCAATAATAAAAAAAAAGATTGTAGGGAAGGAGAGATATCAAGGGTATGATAATACATATCTCTATGGGGTAGATCGATTTGCTGGATAAGAGATCATCAAGTAATGATAATAATTGCGCATTATGTGGCAAACTACTATTTAGTAAAAAAGGAGAAAAATCCAAGGCAGTAGAAGAAGAGAAGGAGGAAATAATTAATGGAATTCATTTTCGTTTTGACACAAAAGATTGTGCTACTATGTTTAAGCGCTTTAGAAGTGTATATGGCGATAGTAAATTTAAGGAACTTCTCGGTCAAGAACAGTATATTTCTGATCCTTTCTGGAATAAAGTAATTCCTACCGAACAGGAGATTAGAGAAATTGAAAAAGAAGAAAGTGAAAAATCTGAAAATATTATACTGCAGATTATCAGGGATCCTGCTGAAGTACAGAAACTATGCTTCGAACTCATCAGATCTGCTAAAGAAGAGATATCGATAATATTTTCAACTGCTAATGCGTTCCATAGACAAATACGTGTTGGGGGAGGTCAGTTGTTAAGAGAAGTGACTATAGCAAAAAGAGGTTTGAATATCCGAATTCTCACACCACCAGATGAAAGAATAAAAGAACTTTCATCAGAATTAAAACATCAGCTAAAAAAAATTGAAGTTAGGCATGTTGAAGGATCTCTACAATCAAAGGTTACAGTTTTAATTGTGGATAGGAAATACTCATTGTCTATAGAATTCAAAGATGATACAAAGGATTCTGTATATGAGGCTATAGGATTAGCAACCTTTTCCAATAGTAAATCAACTGTAATATCATATATTTCAATATTTGAAAGTCTGTGGAAACAAGTAGAATTAATTGAACGCGTAACTAAACTTAGCGAAGAGCTAAAATATCAGGAAAATGTGCATAGACAATTTATCAATGTAGCTGCTCACGAATTAAGATCACCTATTCAACCTATACTTGGGTTGGCGGAAATCCTTAGATCTAGAAAGGAAAGAGGGACTGAAAAACAAGACGAATTACTAGCAATTATTATTAGAAACGCAAAAAGGCTAAAGGAACTAACAGAGAATATTTTAGATATTACTAGAATTGAAAATCAATCACTAAATCTTCACAAGGAAATAGTTAACATAGATGATTTGATATTAAAAACATTAGAAGATATTAAAAGTCAAACAAATTACAAAAAGAGTATAAGGTTAATATATGATGATTCTAAAAAAGAATCTTCTTCTACTCTTCTTGTGGAAGCAGATAGAGGAAGATTAATTCAAGTTATTTCTAATTTACTTAGTAATGCGATTAAATTTACAAAAGAAGAAGGTACGATAACAATAACCACAGAAAAAAGCAGAAATAATATGGATTTGTTATTAGTTAGAGTTAAGGATACTGGCACTGGTATTGATGAAGATATTATGCCCAGACTGTTTGAAAAATTTGTAACAAAATCTGAAAAAGGTATAGGACTGGGCCTTTTTATCTCCAAAAGTATTATAGAAGCACATGGCGGCAGAATCTGGGCTGAAAATAATGCAGATCGAAGAGGAGCTACATTTACTTTTAGTCTGCCCTTATTATCAACAAAATAAGATGGTAAGTGGCTTCAGGCTATTTATCATTTAGTAACAAGATTCTTGCATGTAATCAATACCAACTAATTAGATCTTTTCATAATCTTCTTCTATCCATAATTGTTCTTTTGCCATCTAGTCAAATCTTTAAAGTTAAATTAACATTACATTCATTATTTACAACTAAATCCTTTTCCTTAAGTATATGGCTATTGTTAATGGTAGCCATAACAGTGTAGGTTAATTTATAATGATATGCAACAAAAAGAAAGTTGCATTCTTCTATTAGCAAAGAAAATAGATTATGATAATGAAGATTATGATGAGCGACGAGAAGACAGATAAGAAAAAGAAACAAAAGAAGAAATAAAATCCCTACAACAAATAAGCTTAAGGACTCAAGTAATGCGATTCACTATTTTACAATTCTATTAGATTTCTATCTGGGAAAAAATAATACACCCATATAGTGAAGCCCAAAGATATTTTGCGAATATAGATAACAAAGGAAATAATATATCCTAATGTCAATAGGTATAAGAAAAAAGAGTTCTCTGAAAGATGTACGCCTAATGAGATAAAATAAGGAATACTTTGCTAAAAAGATACAAAGCAGTAAATATATAACAAATAAAATGGTTCTTTATTGGCTTGATGGTGTAATGTTCTTACCGATAATCTTCAGTATATTGTCAATTATTTCATTAGAACGAGCTTCTTCTTTCTTTATGGATACTCTTAATATATGATGATTATCTAATGGAAATGAAGCAAGTTTTATCTTCTCTCGTTCTGAAAAACTATAAATAGTTTTACCAAACTCTTCATCAAATTCCTCACGCATTACACTTCTAAGAGCAAATTCTACATATAGTTTTTGAGAATCTTCTTTGTCTTCCATTGATTTTATACCCTCTCTCATCCCTCCTGCTACAAGTTTTCCAATTTTGTCAATAACTACAGCCGACCGAATAGTGGGGCTGAGTGTAAATATGTCATTACATAGTTTTCCAAATTTATCATAGCGGTCAGTCATATGTATGTAATCTCTTTCCACTTTATATCTAACCTTATAAATAGAGAGATGCTTATTCTTTTACACTATTGTTATTGTATTAGTATATTAGATGAAATTTAAGAAGAAATGATACGGTCAATTAAAAATTATCACAATTTCTAAAAGATGGAAAGAAGTAGAAGAGCAAGGCTACTAATATATCGAGGATATTTCTTCTTAAAATATCTTCAACTAAATGAAGAGATACTTCTTCATATACGGAAGTTAATCCGGTTATTACTGTAACGACAAGTTCAAATACATTTAGGATTTGATATTATAACTGGGTTTTATTTTTTTAAAATTATTAACTAGATTAAGAAGAAGATAAAAAATTGATTTTAAATTTGATGATATTAAATCTTTTAATGGAACATTCAATGATTGATCTGATAATATATTTGTCCTATGACTGCTACTATTTTCATTTGAAAATATATATCCTAAGAAAATAACTAAGAAAATAAGAGCGTAAAGTATTAGTATCGTTATTATTATTAAATTTTTATCGGGAAAGCATTAAGTAACTTTTTCTCATTAACGGATTAAATATCTCCTCTTTAACAGCGAAGATGTAGAGATAGAGTAATGCATGGTCCATTTTGACTCGAAAATCCTACAATTTCAGTGTTATTAATTGCTGTTGCTTTTTATCTGCTTTACAAAGGTATGACTACACAGAAACAGCTTCGCCACCATCAGCACAGTAATGGCAATAATGTGGAAAGAGAACTTTTTGGACACAAATTCTATTTTTTTGTAGGTATAATATATTATGGTACAACGAGATAAATGACTTGCTGAAGTGCTTCTATCTTTATCATAAGACAAGAAGATAATAATAAATAAATAATATGTATATAATGGATATTATAGGAACATTCGTTAGCACGGAGTTTATGATATAATAGATTGCTGCTTTCTCATTGCATGAATATTAAGAGGCTATTTTAAAACCGTCATTTGATAGCCCTCTACACTGATATAATAACACCTTCCGTGACGCTTGCTATTTGTAGTCTTATTCTTTTTAGCAATAGTCAGAAAAAAGATAGTTAAAAGTGTCAGTGATTGGAAGCCTTTCAGTAAGTCATTTAGGTGTTTGTACCATAATATATAATATCTAATCTCCTGAAAGTAAAAAACAGATACATAATTCCACCTATGGAAATAGCAAATCTGTCATTCAGTTTACCTTTCTAACCCTGCTTAAACGATAAAGTGAATATTGAGAAATATACTGCACATATTATAGAACTTGCAATTTCAAACAACAACTACTATAAAAGTGGGAAGGAGAGAGGATGGATATCTCGTAATTGCAGCTGTTATTGTTATCTTCTACTTTTGCTTATTATCTTCAAGGTGATTCATTGGAGCCTCCGCTACTACTTCCGCTACTAACACTGCTGCTATAAGTTTGCTGAAAGCAGTCTCTTATATCCTGTTCTGTGGCACTACCACCTGACTCTGCATCTGAAAGACATTTCTGAAAATCGTCGTAGTTCGTGCTAGCACTACTGCTGCTACTCGTATCACTACTGCTACTGGTACTATCCTCGCTACTACTACTGCTACTATCATCGCTACTACTGGTACTAGCCAATACTGGCATCACAACAACATTTGATAATGCAAAGATGACAGCTGCTGCAGCAATTATTATGGCAACAATTGACGTTACTTTCTTTGTTCTCATTGTTGTCAACTAGACGCCAGTTTTCATATATAATTATTGAGGTACATTTGGCTAAATATAACAGTCGGTACTGGCCTTAAAGTAAGTATAACTGAAGCTATACTTTTTGTATTACTGGCTTGCTTAATCTACAGAATTTATATTTGAATTGAGAAATTTCTCTCATATTTTTTGCTCGTTTTCACATTCGTGTTTCTATAGCAATGGACTATCGCTACTTTGGATATGCTATTTTTATTTTCTTACGTGTCACGATTGCCACGAAAAAGAGTATAAGCGAGGCAAAAGTCAATCTATTTTTTACTTTCAAAGAAGAATATACACACACACCAAGCCTAAGAATACAACATAGAAAATATTGCAATAATTTTCTTTTAAAATGCGATATACATACACAATAATAAACGATATGAATTAATATATATATTAGCATATATTGGCCTAGGTGGCTTTATTCAAAGTGATTCATGGGATATTGTCATAGATCGGTGGATAGATTCATTGGGTGCTCTAGCAATATGTTTTCTCTATGATGAAGAATTTACTGAAAGCTAAAATGGCTGGTCATCATCTGTGAATATATATTTATATTTATATTTATATTTATATTATATCTTATAATCTTACAAAGGTTTGAAAATATGAGAAGATGCTTTATATATTTAGCCGGTCTAAAGAGTAAATATAAAAATACATATTTAAAAATGAACAAATACTAAAAGATGTTTTTATTGTAACAAATTGGTAAATTGCAATGATGAAATAATGGCAATGGTTACCATGTATGGTAATAATAGGTTTTTTTCTTGACTTCTTCTGTTGATATTATGCCAGATAAAAATGAGAGTTTATTAAATATTTGACTCTATAGTTAAAAACATCATTAAAGTAATAAATGACATAAGCAGCTTCAACTGGGTATATTTCTGCACATCTTAATCTATATGAAGAAATCTGTTTTTCAATGTAGATTCTAAATCTCTTTGTATTCACTCAACACGAGTCTGGCTTTGCTCTCGCATAAATTGTGTCAAATAATATGGTCCACCAGCTCCTTTGCCTGTTGTACCAGAATGTTTCCAACCACCAAATGACTGGGACCCTACAATAGCTCCTGTTGTAGCGCTGATATCCCTGTTAACATATACTACGCCAGCTTCAATATTGTCAAGGAACCTTTCCACTTCTTGTTTTTTATTACTATAAATTCCTGCTGTCAGCCCATATTCTGATTGATTACAAAGTTGTAGGGCATCGTCAAACAGCTCATAATCTGCTACACACAAAATTGGCATAAACAATTCTTCTTTGAACAATCTGTGATTTTTAGGCAAACTATCCACGATGGTTGGTTCCACATAGTATCCATACTTGAAATCACCATCTTTTTTAGTAGAGCCGCCTATCAATACAGTGCCATCTCTAAACGCAAGTTCAGCATATTTTTGATAATTTTTGTAAGCATTTGAATTAATCAGAGGACCTAAAAAAATATTAGACTCAAGTGGACTTCCAATAGATAAATTTTTGGTCCTCTCTACAAGTCTTTCAAGAAATTTGTCCTTTATACTTTTTTGCACATAGACACGCGAGCAGGCACTACATTTTTGTCCTGAATAACCAAAAGCTGCTTTAAGAATTCCCTCAATTGCTTTATCAAGATCTGCATTTTCTGTTACTATTACAGGATTTTTACCTCCAAGCTCTGCAATTACTAGACGTGGTTTCACTCTACTAAATTCTTTTATTATTTTATATCCTATTTCTCGTGAGCCAGTAAATACAATTCCTGCAACATCTTCGCTATCAACTATTGTCTTACCGATTTTGCTTCCAGAACCTGTTATAAAGTTCAAAACTCCAGCAGGTAATCCTGCCTCTTTCATAATTTCAGCAAACTTATAGCCGATTATAGGAGCATCGCTAGAAGGCTTTAAGACTATTGTATTACCAGTAATCAAAGCTCCAATACTCATTCCAACTAAAATTGCAGCAGGGAAATTAAACGGAGAGATTACTCCCCAAACTCCATAGGGTTTCATTACACTCTTGCTTTTTTCATTTGGATATGCACTTTTAGTTTGGACTATAAATCCGTTATTCTTTTCCATCTGTTCAGAATAGTATCTAATAAAGTCAATGGCCTCATCAATATCTCCTATTGCTTCATATCTATTTTTGCCATTTTCATAAGAAACCCATGCTGCCAGCTCAAACTTACGTCTAACCATAATATCAACAGCATTTCTGCAAAGTTCTATGCGTTTGTTA
>DATFPS010000222.1:0-4069 GCA_035264705.1 Nitrososphaeraceae archaeon
AAATGCCGTTGTATACGATGTAGAGAAGTAGGGTTACAAAGAAGACATCTATTAGATACAGAGATCAAAATGAATCGCATCGATTACTATGCATCCAAAGGGCACGAAGTTTTTCTGGCATTCGAAAGCCTTGATAAATCTATCATATTGGGGTTTTTGCGATTGCGAAAAATTTTTTATCCCCATAGAAATGAACTCAAGGGAGAAGATATCTCAGATACCGCTGCCATTGTGAGGGAATTGCACGTATACGGTCAGATGTTAAATGTTGGAAATAAAAAAGAACAAGGAAATATTTCGTACCAACATCAAGGTTATGGCTTTCGACTTATGCAAGAAGCAGAAAGAATTGCCAAAGATGAATTCAAAGTAAAAAAATTATCTGTTATAAGTGCAGTAGGAACCAGACAATACTATAGAAGAATGGGTTATGTTCTGAACGGACCGTACGTGTCAAAGGTGCTCTAAAATATTGACGGAAGTAGTAATCGGCAAGGGAACCTGGATTGATAAAGTAGCTGGTAATCTTTTAAACCGCGAAAAAAAATTAGGACGAAAGTTAGATTTGATAAGAGTAGAAAGTGGTCTTGGGGCGTCTGGTATACCTCATATAGGAAGTATGGGCGATGCAGTTAGAGCATATGGTATAAAGCTTGCCTTGGAAAATTTTGGTTACACAGCGGAATTGGTAGCATACTCTGATGACATGGATGGTCTAAGAAAAGTCCCTCCTGGCCTACCGAATTGGCTTCAAGATTACATAGCCAAGCCAGTCTCTAATATTCCTGATCCATTTGGTGGATGTCATACATCATATGGAGCCCATATGAGTCATCTTCTTCTTGAGGGCCTAGACAAGGTTAATGTAAAGTATCGTTTTCAGAGTGCAGCTGAAGCCTATAAGAAGGGGATGTTAGCAAAAGAAACGGACATTATTCTACGAAATAGCAACTTCCTTGGCCAAAAAATAGCCGAGTACGTTGGTCAAAAGAAATATAATGAAATATTGCCCTATTTTCCTGTCTGTGAAAGTTGCGGTAGATTATACGTCGCAAAGGCTGAAAAATATTTACCTGATGAAAAGCAGGTGATCTATGTCTGCTCAGAATCCAGAATTGGCGAGAAGAAACTAAAAGGATGCGGATATGGTGGTCAGATAGATATCACCCGCGGAGATGGAAAATTAGCATGGAAAGTAGAATTTGCCGCAAGGTGGAATGCTTTAGATATAAGGTTCGAAGCCTATGGGAAAGATATCATGGATTCTGTCCGCGTCAACGATTGGGTTGTAGAGGAGATCCTAGGGTATGCTCACCCACTCCATCTCAAATATGAAATGTTCCTTGATAAAGGTGGAAGAAAAATTAGTAAATCAGCAGGAAATGTTCTTACCCCTCAAATGTGGTTAAAATACGGAACTCCAGAGTCGATGCTTCTATTATTGTTCAAGCGAGTCACTGGTACGAGGCACGTTGGAATCGATGATATTCCTGTATTAATGGATGAATATGACTTGTACGAAGACATATACTTTGATAAAATCAAAGAAAATAATCAAGCTAAATTGATAAAATTAAAAGGACTTTATGAATATATTAATCATTTAAAACCTCCTACACAACCCTCAGCTCATGTACCGTACAGGATGCTAGTACAGCAGGCTGCTCTATTCTCTGCTGAAGAGAGAATCGATAAGATATATGACAGATTGATCAAATATGGAATGATAAAGCAGAAGAGTAAAGATTTGAAAAAAAGAATAGAACTTGCTTCCAATTGGGCAAATGATCACTTGTTGGCTGAAGAAAAATTTGAAATTGAAATGAAAGAAAATTATCAGAAAGCTATCCAAGAACTGATTGAAACTTTAAAATCCTTCGTTGGATTAGAACATGAAGTCGAGGCTCCAAAGAATCTCCAGTCTAAAATATTTAATATAGCTAGAAACAATCAGATGGAACCAAAGGAATTATTTACATTGCTCTATAAAATGTTGTTAAACATGGATAGAGGGCCAAGACTGGGAAACTATGCTCTGGATCTGGGAATAGAGCGCACTTGTAACATTCTTGAGAGATATATCCAATAAGAATACCCATAGGAAGAACTGAATAAAACTACTTATATTAAAGGTAATCTAATAAAAACTGGATTTGAGCGACACCAATAGTTCTTTATCTTTGAAGATGCTTGAAGAATATTCAAGCGATATTGGCCGTAGAGTTGCGCGTATAGATCAGAATTCTCTAAATTCTTTGAGTTTGTCTGAAGGCGATTCTGTTGAAGTAATAGGTAAAGACAAAACGACAGAAGCCAAATGTTTAGCTCTCTTACCAAACGATCAAGATAGAGGTATCATCAGAATGGATCCTCATCTCAGCAAAATCATAGGAGCGTCTGTAGGTGAGACAATAATTGTAAGAAATATCAAATTAGATGCAGAAAAGAATAAAATTTATTCATCTAAAGAAGAAGACTATGATGCTTTAGGAAAAACACCAGCCAAACGGTACGGCGAAACTGTTTCCATGCTTATTGTTTCAGGATCTTGCATTGATTTTGATAATGAAAGACAAAAGATAATGGACTTTATTGGTGGACTGGAACTTGCAACTCATACCAAGAGTCAATGCCGATGTTATACTGATGGTAAAAAAACTCTGGGCTGGGACTTTTTCGAGATTTGCGTCAGTTCAGATTTTGTTGAAAAGTTAAGAGATCTCTATCCGGACATTGACAAACAAGACAGCCACATAATTGAGCAGAGATTTGTTCTATGGCTAGACAAGCAGATGAAGAAAAAGAAACTAGAATACCATTTAAAACTGCGAGAGGTACCTTTTGAGACCTCAAAAGGATTTAGATTGGATCCCAAAAATTACCGAGACGACAGTGAGCTTGAAAAACTACGATAAATAAAATATGATCGTACAGGTACTCAGGATTGTTATGTATGACAGATAAATTGCTAGAATCATGTACTTTAGGATGATGTTGATGTATCGAAATCCTTATAGATCCATTGTCCATATTCTGCATTGATAGAATTCATTGATTATTTTTTTGTTTTGATGTCATATTTAATAAATAGACGTTTGAACAGATTCAGATAATTAGACTGTAATAAATTAACTTTCAAGGAAAAAAGGTATGGCTAAAGCCTATAATGTACAGTAAAAGTATCTGTCTCGCTGCTTTTCAAATCGCGATTAAATTGTTCTCTTATTAGTCTACCATGGAAAACCAGATCACATGCGAGCATTTCTAACCGTTGTCCCAGTCGTATACTACGAATGTCTCCCTTTGCATCAAAATCTTGTTCTCCATTTATAGATACACCATAAGGCATACTCCAGTCTTAACATTGGCGCACGACTGTTCGTATCTGGTTCATCACAGTCAATTGTAGGAAAATATCAGCAGACACCATTTGTAATGTTTGGAATAAACCCTGGTTATTCGCCAACTAATAATCTGAAGGAGGATATTGAAGCAAGAAAGTCATGGGAACATTATCAAAAGCTTTACCTTAACTTTTTTTTATTTTTCTCTGAACATAAATTCGAATCGCCGTACTATAAGTCGCTTGGACATTTATTATCTGGTTTAACTGAAGAACAAAAGAAATCAAAATGGGAACTTTTTGATTCCTATTTGACGAATCTTTAACTGATTCCCTAACATTCATAGGGGATTACCTTGCCGAATAAATTATCTACAAGTCAGTTAGATTATTTAAGAAGTCGTCTAACAAGCAACCTAAATTTTATTACGGCATTTAAACCGAAATTATTTATCTTCAATGGAGGTACATGGTATGTACTATTAATGAAACATGATTTAGTGAAAGAATATCAGAAGGTACCAGTTTCAAAGTCCTTCAATATGTATTTCTTTGAAATTCAAGGTATTGCCAGTATTTTATTTGACAAGTTCTTCTCAAGGCACTTTTGGGGAATAACTGATTATGACAGAAAGGTTACAATATCAAGGTTGACTCGTACAAAATATAAAAACCTACAATCAATTGGCTGATATATCTATAAACAGTCATTTTGCTGGTTTTATA
>DATFPS010000223.1:0-2672 GCA_035264705.1 Nitrososphaeraceae archaeon
AGAAGTATGCTTATTGCTGAACACTTTATACATTCCTTAGTAGATCCACAAGCCTGCAGATTCCTCAAACTAAAACATCACATTCATTCAGCATATGAGAAAAGTATTATTGAAAGAACCATACAGTATGTTAAGGATAGAACTGAAAGTTTCGATGATTATTTTCCATGTAGAAAAGGAAGGGAAGAAGGAAGAAGATGTAAACTACAACATATCACAAACTGGTTTAATCTGTTCATCCATATGCATAATAGAATGATTACTTGCCATAGTGTTAAGTGAACAGAGCCCTTTCTAACTACCAGATAGGTCCATAAGCATCGTTTCGCAGTCCTCTAAAAGGAATTAGAAGTGATGATCAGCGCAATATTCTGTTAGATTACTATATGAAGGGTCATCATCTTGGTTAATTGATTCCAGGTTGGATTGCCACATTTCAGATTAAGTTTTGAATTGTTATATGCCCTCTTATCTGCTCATCTTTGCAATCTCACAGAAGAATTGTATTCGTATATTGCGATACACATAAATTTGAACAATATGATTCTATTGCTATAGATATTTAACTTAGTTCTGCTGCGAGTTCTGGCCTTTGTTGATTAATCATTTTTGATATTCCATTCATGTAATTTTGTGCAAAGGTAGTAACAGGTTGTGAAGAATACCAAATACATCCAAGTACTTTGCAATCTTTACAAGTCATGGCTATATCCCATTGTGGTGCACTCCAAATTTCATCTATGCTCCTCTCTAAGAGATTGTAAATATTTTCACTCTTATTAAATTTCCAGCATGGAACCATAACTGTTCCATTACAATTAACAAATACACTTTTCCATACTCCGCACTCATCAAATATGCCTCTTCCATATTTGATTATTTGTTCAAAATATTGTGATGGTATCATAATCCTAGGAGTAACATGTTTTTTACCGTAATCCAGTATACTTTCGCAAACTTTGATCATTGTTTGCCGATCAGGAAGAAGAGAATAGTTAACATCAGATCTATCTTCGACAAATGTAAAAGAGACTGCATTTGATCCTAGTTCTTTAGCCCTATCAAAATAAGACTGGTCGATAAATTCTTCTGTATTGTATTTTGTTATAACGCTATTAAAATAGTGAGGCACTTTATGTTCTGTTAAGAGATTTAAATTATCCATTACTCTTTGATACATTTGGGAGGAAACACCTCGTACTTTACAATATGGTTCTTCAAATACTGAATCAATACTACATGTAACAAACTCAATGTATTTCTTTAATTCATTAAGGTCAATGGTATGAAGTAGAGAGCAATTAGAAATTAATGTAATAGGTATATTCAGCTTGTAAAGATATCGGACAAGTTCCATAAAATCGGGACGACTAGTGGGCTCACCACCCTCAATAATAGACCATATGCAATACCCAGAAACCTTGTCAAAAATTAATTTCCATTTCTCTGTTGACAAATCATTTTTCTTGGCAAATTGAATCTGACCAGCCTTATCAGAGTCACCAAAGGGGCACATTGGACAATAAAAGTTACAATAATGTGTTAAGCTGAAGACTGCGATCAACGGTCGCTTGCGCCCTATTACTCTATTACCTGACCACTTTCCAAGAAGTTTGATTGTACGTATAGTATCTACAACCAAGGTTGTAATCAGATGATAATACGAGTATATATTAAACATTTGTTAAGTGATTTATGATTATTTATGAAATGAGCAGTTAACTACAAATAATGACTCAGATAATGTACTCAAAAGTGTCTGATAAGTATTGATAATAAGAGTTTTTTTAAATAGCAAGTCATTCAGAATAGGTGGGTGAGTTCAACAGGCTTCACAAAATATTTTCTTTATCAAAAAAGTCAATGATGTCTTTAATTATATATAGATTAACAATAACTTTATAATGATAATAACAGTGCCTTGGTAGCTCAGTTAGGAAGAGCATTGCCTTGGTATGGCAAAGATCGCTGGTTCAAATCCAGCCCAAGGCTTTTCATAAATATGCCATCTATGATTGCAAGGAAATTTATTGAATATCAATATCTATAACATACTTGTATTTCTATTATCCAGTCTTCCTTTATTCTCTTGGCCAAACCATATGTTGAAATTGGTTTATTAGTAAAACATCTTGCATCTAGTTTAGGGAATATTTTTTTAAATTTGTCATAATAATGCTTAAATGCTGTCAAAAAGCAAACTTGACCTTCTCGTCTCTCTTTCTTATTTCCATATAATTCAAAGCCATTGATATTTGGCATATTGACATCAAGAAGTAATAAATCATAATGACCAAGTCTTATAATTTGACAACGCTTCTATAGGGTCGTTGAATGTATCTTCTTATGGTTGCTGTTCTTGGCCAATTGAGTATATACTCAGTAGTTATTGTCACATTACAATATAAAAGATAATTAATCCATATAAAGCGGATAAGTTTTTTATATGAGATATATTTTGAATTCTGAAAAATGTAATTTTGCCTATACAGTTTGAATATATGCATCACTTTAGACTTTGCTGATACTGATAGTTATTTTAAAAAGTTATTTTAAAAGACGCTATTTGCACTAATGATATAATTGATGGCCATATTGGTCGCATGTAGTTACTACGAACAATCTATACACAAAATCAGTAATCATTGGGAGAAAATAAATTTGGCATAAAC
>DATFPS010000224.1:0-2619 GCA_035264705.1 Nitrososphaeraceae archaeon
TCAGGTTCCAATAACTATTCATCTTATGGGCAAAAAAGTTCTCGGTTTAATGATAGATGCAAAAAAGACTGGAAGACATTTTGCTAGTTCTAATGAGCTGTTTGGTACTTTAATCAGCGGAACAGGACTAGAAGACACAGGACTTGAGGATACAGGATTATTACTACAAAATGACAAAAACAACAATAACACTATGCAAATGAATGGAATGACGATGAAGATGCCTCATAGTTGAAGATAAAATGTAAATGAACTCCATTATAAATAAGTACATAGATATCAGCAAGTAGGAAAACTGCTGGTGGTGAAAGAAAGAATTACTTTTTCTCCTCGTTGCTCAACTCTGCATGTCTTTTGAGTCCGTAGACATATACCATTTCACCTCACAAACAGATTTGGCCCTAGAATAATTAAGTACCAGAGAACAAAGCAGGTGCTAATGAACTGTGTATGGTGATTATCTAATTATTCTTATTTTCCATAGATATAACAAACACATACATGTCCATTTTATAGGATAAACAGATGTAGATGTTTACTATTATACTTCCTTAACATCTAAATATCTATTAATACAAATAATAGATATTAATTATTTTGAATAAGATAGTCTGCTTGAATAAACTCCTGATTGTATTTATGCTGCAAATATTAATAATTATTTCAGCTAATCCTTCTCTTCTTAAAGTAGTAGAAGCTAAAGAACATGATGATGATAATAATAACAACGATAATGGCGACGACCAAGATTTCAAAGAAGAGGAGTCTATACTAATATGCTGTACTTGGGGGGATAAGCTTATTGATGGCAAACTAACCTATAGTTTCAAAGGAAAAGCTGATTCAGAACTTAAAGAAGCAGTACGAGCTGGCATAAAAGAATGGGACGATAAAATAAAACCATTACAATTTGTTGAGATTTCAGGAACGGACGAACAAAAACAATACCCAGATATACAATTAAAATTTATAAAAGATGGTGATGATATAGCAGGGCAAACTATAACTTCATTCAATACATTTGGATTTATTGATAATAACCTCATAACTATATCAAGGGGTGCGTATGGCAAAGCATTTGATAGAGAAACTATAGAAGTAATAGCAAAACATGAAATTGGTCATGCTCTTGGATTAGGACATGCTAATTTTGACTCAAATCTTATGGCTATAATGATAACGGAAGGTGCAGAAACTATATCCACATGCGAACTCGAGGGAGTACTACAAGCTAATCATTGGAAATTTATAGACAATAATAATATGCCTCCACATATACCAAAGATAGATCACATCATTTGTGAAGACTAGAACTAGATCTTCGTATATATATTTAATAACTTTAAAATTATCTCAATTATCAAATTCTCTAATGACTATTGTATTCTTATCTATACTTTTCATTATTTTGGTGTTCTTAATAATTTTATTAGATTATTATTATCCCTATTATTATAATAATAAGAATGATAATGATATGATCATATTGCTTATGCGCATATAACTGGCAGTATTGCTACTGGAAGTAATAATGATAGTAATAAAATCCAAGAATGGATACACCCAAGAGAAGGTATTAAAATTCTATTTACGTATAAACCAGATAAACCTATAATTGATACTTTTACAGAGCTAAAATTCAGCGTACTGAATCTAACCACATCTGACCATATAAAAGACTTTTTGGCAAGAGTAGTAGTCGCAAATGGTCAGAGATTATTTACGTTTGAAAATATCTCTGTTGCAGATGGCGACTTCTCTGTAAAATACCTGTTTCCAGAGATGGCACACATCAAGATATATCCAGAATAGAGACAAAAGATTCGATTGATCTGCTATCATCATTTAATGTATTTGTTCCGCACCAACAACCCCTACTCTGTTGAATCCTTTTCCTTCTTCCTCACCATCATCATCATCACCAAATAATAATAATGATAACAATAATCAAAAGATAATAACCACTACTTTGGTATTAGGACTTTTTAGTGGAATAGCAGTAGTAACTATAGTATTAATAAGAAAGAAGTAAAGTCCTATCTTTTCTTATTAGAATCGAAAATAACTGTATAGATATATACATCCTTATATATATATGCATATATACAACTCAATTTAACTTCAAATTGACAAAGGATTACTATCCAGTAATATTAGCTGCAGCAGAAGACCATTTCAGCGCAAGAATTCAGAAATGAGTCAGCTATCAACCATAATATAGATTCAAATAGTCACAAGTTAGAAACATTGACAAAAATTTAGCTAAACTAGAAAAACTATTCAAGATATAAAATTCCCAATGATAGATTCTATATATTTGTAATATCAATGTTGAATTTAAAACTGGACTACCAAGAATAGTTATATCAGCCTTTATTCTTTCTATGTTTTTGTGTTAGTAGTAGTTGATAGTGTTCTATTTAGTGTAATTGTTTTTGGACTTTTACATGGCATAAGTCCTTCACATGGTTGGCCAGAAGCCTTGCTTTATTCTATGCGTAGTAAAAGGTCATTGCTTAGCGGTTTTACAAGTTCTGCAATAATAGCTGGGGCTCATTTTGGGTCTTCAATAATTGTTGTTGTAGCTACATTTTTGCTGTCACATTCATTCAGATCCCT
>DATFPS010000225.1:0-9502 GCA_035264705.1 Nitrososphaeraceae archaeon
CTGCCGCCTGTCGTTCCTGTTAGATTTGAAGTGGTCATATTTCCACCAGTCATATTTTGTGCTGTGGCACTAATTCCGCTGCCTATCGCAACTATCGATGCTATGAGTATAGCAGATAAAGCAGCCACGGCTAACGGTACATAATTTCTTTGATTCAATTTGTTCATACGTGTGATAGTCCAGGGTTACATAAGATATATCTATTTCTATCTTCTATTCTGGAGTAGTGTTCCTTTTTTTCTTATGATAGAACTATGTTATTATTGATTACAAATTATCAAAATGAGAAGAGTGAGTTCTGTTAAGAAGGACCTCAGAACAAACCCCTACCTAAAAAAAGTCATCTAATAGTCAAGATTTCTCTGATTATCATTTAAAAGCTCGTATATGAACAGACTTTCTAGACTATCATCACCGGTATTTAACGAACCTTCAAATGCTTCGAGCAATATAGGAAATTTGAAAGTCGCAAAGAGGATATCTTTCTCATCTTTATATCAATTAATAATTCTATCCTGCGAGAAAGCCGAGAATATGTCTAGGAGTAGTTTATAAAAAGAGGATGTCTATTTTGATAGCGGGCCAATTTTTGTGTTTAGACAATATATCACTTTAGTTCGTTTACCCAATATATTTACTGCTGTATCTAATATTTTACCTGGCTATTGTATAATAGTTACTGCCATCTCTTTTTCTTTCACTAATGCAAATCTCTTATATTTGGCTGGTCTAATGGTCACATCTTCACTTCTTTATATGACAGGGATAGTCTTAAATGACTATTTTGATATTGAAATAGACAAAAAAGAACGTCCTACTAGACCTTTGCCATCTGGAAATGTATCAAAACGAAAAGCACTAATTATTGCTATTTCATCGACTATAGCCGCTAACGTCATTTCTCTTGCTATTAGTTGGATGAGCTTTGTATTTGCTCTTATACTAACTGCCATCATTATTGCGTATGATTCTCGTTTAAAACACAAGACCATTACTGGTCCAATCACTATGAGTCTTGCAAGATTTGTTAATGTAATATTGGGAGCAAGTCCTGCATTCCCTATGCTTCTTCTATCTAGAGAATCGATTACAATGCTATTATTTATTGCTACTACATTGTTCATTTATATTTTATCGATAAGTATCCTTAGTAAAAAAGAGGTAAGCGGTAAGGTAACGAGACTTAATATTATTTTTTCATTCGCAATTGTATTTGTTGTTATAACATCAATATCAATTGCAGGTCTGATTGGAATATTTCAAACCGTAGTATTTGTTAATTTAGCCTTATTCTCTGCTGTTATGATTATTACGTTAATATCAATACTACGAGGTCATGCTAGTCTTGGTCCAGTTTATATTCAAAATAGTATCAGAAATATGATAATATCTATAATAATACTTGATTCTGCATTCGTAAGTGGCATAATTGGATTGCAATATGGATTGGCAACTCTTCTTCTTACAATTCCTTCAATTCTTCTAGCAAGAAAACTTTACACGACCTAGAACATTTATAGCCTTTTTGTCATAATCCATAACACGTGTATATATATATGTGTGTGTGTATGTATGTATATATATATCTCAGTCTATTGGCTAGTTATAAATTCAAACGATGAGATAACATATTAACTTTTCATGGTAGATGGCTAATATAGATAGATTTAACGCTAGATATTCAAGAGTATTTAAATGGATTTCTAGCCGCATTTTATATTCAGAATTCAAAAGGCCCAAGAATGTAAGTCAGACATTTATACCAGCCACTTTGGGACAGAACGCTTTGATTTATCATGGTTTTTAACAAGGTAGATAGAATTAACCCAACAAATGATATCTGTAATAGAAATAATCTTATTGCTCAACATAGCAATACCAATAACACAATATGACAACATGATACTAGATGAATATCAATATAATGAAAGAAATAATATCAGCATAAATAGAAACCATACACAACAAGACTTTTTTTTAATGGATGAGAAGACATCGGTTCATTTTATTAATCTGATTTCAAATACACTACAAAGATTTTTTGCAGTTTCAGACTTATTTGGACATAATCTCGTCAAATACACTATTGCTCTTTTTGTTGTAATTGATCCTATTGGAACTGTTCCTCTTTTTATTGCTCTAACTGAAAATATGCAAAAAGGAGAGCGAAAAGCGGTTTCAAAGATAGCGGTTGTTACTGCAGGTGTATTGTTGATCGTATTTGCAGTAGCTGGTACGCAGATTCTTAGTATTTTTGGGATCACTATATTCAGTTTTATGATTGCAGGTGGAGTGTTATTGTTTATCGTATCAATAGAATTACTTACTTATGGAGCATGGAGATTTGGGGGTACAGTACCAGGCGAGTCAGGAGTAGTCCCACTTGCATTTCCCTTACTTGCAGGGCCTGGAGCCATTACTTCTGTAATAATTTCTTTCCAAGATGCTGGATTAATCGTAACAATATTGTCCATTGCAATTGTAATTAGTGTAACGTATATCATCTTACTACTAGTAAATCCTATTTACAGGATACTTGGAAGACGTGGTTCTATGATAATTACAAGAGTGTTTGCAGTTTTGGTAGCAGCAATTGCAGTACAGTACATTGTAGAAGGAGCTACTCAGATCTATCTAACAATTCTATGAAGCTATAATGTGTTAACTACCACAATATGCTAATTACATTGTTTAAATCTGTTCTCCAGTTTGCTAAGATCGGAGAGCATAATAATCTTTTAATAAACAGCAAAAAATTTGCAGATTATATCCTACTGCACAAATCATCTGGTAAACATATTAATCACTTCTTTAATATTGCCACCACCACATGCTATATTGCTAGTTATTTAGCTGCAGGTGGTACATAAGAAAGAGTATGACGAGAGACAAAAACGATGAAAAACATTTTTACGAGTTGTTGGAAGAGCAAATTAGGAGAATTTTTCTTTCATACAGCAGTAAACTTAAGTTGTTTAAGGTTATCTTCAGTCTATTAATAGTATTATGGTCGTTTTTTTTCTTTACTACTTTGCTACCGTTTATTTATGTTCATATAGAGAAGCAAACCATCTCTAAACAACAAAATGACACTTTATACGAAATCAATCAAGTAAATAACAAAATCAAGCAAGTAAAAAACGGCATTTATATCCTGGGTGAATCTAACAATATCTTCAAAGCTCTCCATGACCAAATAATACGTGGTCCTGAGGACCTGCGTGTGTTTGCAGTTAATCTTTGGCTCCCTAATTCTTCTCAGACCGGACTACAAGATACCGTTGATAAAGGGTTTCGAAATTGCAACATGATGCCTACAGAAACATATGAATGGCTAGATTGTAATGTGAGAACAAAAATTTCAAGTCAACTGGACGGATACAAACAATTTTTGTATCACAATATTACTGTACCGGTTCTCATGGTTGGAGAAGAATTATTAGAGAGCAAGGACAAGATTGCTTTAAAAGATGAACTTGAAAACATACAGCAATCATTGCTAGATAAGTTGGATAATCAAAAGAAAGAGATGAAAATATATCCTCAGATCTTTACCTTAACTATGTCTGGAAACGCGGAGGTTAATGTTATATTTAATGAAATGTTTTTAGATAGTTGGAACGAGTATGAGCAGATAATTGGAAATCAAAACAACAGGCTCAAAGATGTTCTCCCGAAGATCCAATCTAATTTAGGTAAAAAGGGAGGAGACCTCCTTTCAGATTTAGAGGATGAGAAAAAAAGATTGCAAAAAACTTCGGATGAACTGCTGAGACAGATAGATCAGATTGACGTTCAGTTTAAGCAGCCGGTCTCTCCTTTTCAAAACATTCTCCTTATAGAGATAATACCGCTTTATCCCATGTCACTTGCATTGGGTTTTTTGGTATCTATCTCTATCCTTCGCGATGTATATCAACTCCGTAGAGTATTATACCAATTATACAAGAAAAGATACTCCGAAAGCGATATTCTAGTCGATGAGCACATAGTTATCAATGCACCTTTATGGTTTGATCCTTTAAAACCAACACAAAACCACATAGCACGTTTCTTTGTACTGGTAATACCTTTTTTGTTCTTTTCGATTACCTTGATTATGCTGATCTATATGTGGTTTTTCATACACTATACCTTCAATCTCTTTTCAGATGCAGCCTATTTTAGTAGAATAATGTATGGCATGTTATACACGTTAAGTATAGCGATATTTACATACTCATTCTTGATAATAATAAAGGAATTTAATCTAATATTGCAGCTTAAATATAAAGAAAAACAATGAAAGCGGAAAAGTCCTTTACATTCTATTTTCTTATTCTTACTCTTTGCTTTCAGTATAATATAACAATCCCTAAATAAAACAATATTCTGTCAATTATCAAAAGATTTCAAAAATAATCAAGTCCATTATTGAAAGAAATACCATTAAGGTATAGGTGGGAGAGGAATACTCATAGAAATATGATAATTCATTCAATGATAAAAAAACAAAAAATATAAGAACAATTGCATATCAAGCAGGCTTTATAATTCCGTTATTAAAAAATTACAATGATATGACAATGAAATTAATGCTGAACGTTTCTTTTATACTGTCGATTATTAATGCTGGTTTTATAACCGACATGAATAATGATATTAAATGGTAATAGGATTATTAACACTGATTCAATTTAAAGTCTAAATGTTACTTATAATATCGCTTTTTAAAGCGAGGTTAAGTTGCAATTTGATTTTATCAGCAGTTCCTATAAGTTCGTTATAGTGGGCGACACGCCTAACAGGCCATTTTCCATCTGGGCTATCGTGACTGAACCTGGGGATTATATGAACATGAACGTGAGGAACTATCTGGTTGGCGGCCCTGCCATTATTTTGTCCAACGTTAAAGCCGTCTGCTTTAACAGTACGTACCACGGCTTTTGCTATAAGAGGAATTATAGCATACAGTTTACCCACTTCTTGTGGCGGCATCAACAACAAATTGTCATAATGGATCTTTGGAATTACCAGAGTATGACCTACATTTATAGGATATTTGTCCATCAATGCAAGAATATTTGTATCTTCATATAATATGGCTTTTGGCAGCTTGCCTGCTATTATCGAACAGAAAACACAAGAAGAGTTAGCCATTATGTATTTTACTTTCCATTCTAAGGCATTATATATTTATTTATGAGCACTCTTTATTAACGAATAAAATTTAATAGTATTCAATTCACAGCATCATGATATTCGTTATTTGTCATTGCAATTATCCGCTATTATCCTCTACTTTATCGTCAGAGTAGCGAATTTTAAATATAGTAAAACCATTTACTGATAGACTATGGGCGAAACAATAGAGTTAGAGAACTTTGATATAAATTTCTCATTTCGTTGTCCTAAGTGCGATTATCTCAACGACGAAATCTCAATCAACGATCTTTCTAGTGGTAATGCTGAATGTGGCATGTGCGAAACTATCTTTAAGGCCGACGGAATAGATGCTATAAAAATTACAGCAATACTTGATTAATTTATTCATATACTTATTCCAATACTGAAGTCTTAAAGAATCTTAAAATATACAATTGGGAGGAACTATACATTGATGATACTACCAAGCAGAAAATCAATAGAAGGTCCCACTAGAGCACCCCATAGAGCAATGTATAAAGCAATGGGTCTGACAAATGATGATTTAAATAGGCCATTAATAGGTGTTTCCTCAACATGCAATGAAGCAACACCCTGCAATGTTCATCTTGGTAGGCTTGCTCAAAATGTCAAAAAAGGAGTAAAAGATTCGAAGTGTACTCCAAGGGAATTCACCACAATAGCTGTTTCTGACGGAATAGCAATGGGACATGAGGGAATGAAAGCTTCATTAGTTAGCAGAGAAGTCATAGCGGATTCTATTGAGATTATGATGCGTGCTCATCAATACGACGGTATTGTAGGAGTTTCGGGGTGTGACAAAAGTCTTCCAGGAACTCTAATGGGAATGGCACGCCTTAATTTACCGTCGATATTTGTTTATGGGGGTACAATTATGCCTGGCATCTGGAATGATAAACAGGTAACAATTCAAGACGTTTACGAAGCCGTTGGCAAATATGACTCTGGTAAAATAACATTGGAACAGCTTACGAGTTTAGAAAATGTTGCATGTCCTGCTTCTGGTTCCTGTGCAGGAATGTACACTGCCAATACTATGGCTTGTATAAGTGAGGCAATAGGAATGTCTTTGCCAGGAAGCGCTTCACCTCCTGCTGAGAGTGATAGACGAGAAGCAATTTGCTATAATACAGGAAAAGCCATTTACAACTTAATTGAAAATAATATTAGGCCAAAAGATATAATGAGCTTTGAAGCGTTTGAGAACGCAATAGCAATCGCGAACGCAATAGGGGGTTCAACAAACGTAGTATTACATCTCTTGGCTATAGCTAAAGAGTTAGGAATTAAATTAAAAATGAATGATTTTGAGAGAGTACGTAAGCAAACTCCACACATAGCCGATATGAGACCCGGCGGAGCTTATGTTATGTCAGATCTCGATAGAGCAGGTGGTGTTCCGGTTATACTGAGTTATTTACTAAAAAGAGGGTTGATTGATGGAGAAGTGATGACTGTTACAGGTAAGACAATGAGAAATAATATTGAATCAAAAAGATTCACTGATAGAGTTGACACAAAGATCATCAGACAAATGGACAACCCTATTCATAATGAAGGTACGCTAAAGATCTTAAAAGGTTCACTTGCTCCGCAAGGGGCAGTTATAAAAATTGCTGGCATCAACTCTACCAGATTTATTGGAATTGCCAGAGTATTTGAAGATGAGGAGCAAGCATTTGGTGCAATATCAAAGAGAAAAATAAAGGAAGGTGATGTTGTTGTCATAAGATATGAAGGACCAAAGGGCGGCCCTGGTATGAGGGAGATGTTAGCAGTTACAGCTGCATTAGTTGGTCAAGGCTTAGGAGACAAAGTCGCCATGGTAACAGATGGAAGATTTTCCGGTGCAACACGGGGATTCATGGTAGGTCACGTTGCACCAGAAGCCATGGTAGGAGGCCCAATTGCAATGGTTACGAATGGTGACGAAATAGTCATTGATATTAATAAGGGAAAATTAGAAATAATGATATCCAAAAATGAAATGACTAAACGGAATAGGGAATGGAGATCATTAAAACCTCGCTATACTTACGGAGCGCTAGCAAAATACGCTTCTCTCGTACAATCAGCATCTGAAGGCGCAGTTACTCTTCCCCTACAATAGTAATAATCTCTGTTTATAATCATCAAGAAAATGCCAATCATATCATATCATTATCCTACCATTTCTCTACGTTTTTCTTTTATATCCAATAATGCGTCATATTTCATTATAATATAGTTTTTATTTTTATGATGCACATATTTAGCCTATACGATTGATTGGATAATGATTTGATCTATTATATATAGTCGAACTATTGAGCGCAATATGTGGTTTATTTCTCTACAATGTGTATTACAAACTCTTTAGCCAGCTAAATCATAAATCATAAATAAGAAATAGCTTGTTCGCTACACGTTTTTTTGTGTTCTTTGTCGCTTTCTACAAATCTATAGAATTAAGTGCATTAATGGCTTTGCTTCATGTTTTATTTTATTACGTTCCTGATTAATTAATATAGACGTAAAACATGTTAAAAAGATTCCAGCACTTTAATTTGATGATAAAGAAAGTTTCTATTATGATATTTATAGTAATTATTCTGATTATCGTTGGATACATATCTTCGTCCGAATTGCTTTGGATAAAGAAGAATGTACAATCTATAATTATTCCGAAAAATAAACCGGGTTCTTTTATTGCCAGCGGACCTATAGTATCTCTATTATATAATGAAGGTGTATCCAAATCGACCTTCGATGGAAATCACTACGAAGGAAAGAAACCGCCTGCTAAAAGCCCATTAATGTCTGGGAGATTGTTCGCTACTACAAACAGCGATTCCAATTTGACTGACAGTATTATGGCACCTTCTGGTGCAATATATGACAATAGAACATTAGATAGTAATAACATTGATTTATTAACAAAAATTATAATAAGCTCAATATATAACACAAATGGGACTGCAGAAGACGAATCATCAACAAAACAATTTGTACTGACAGCGAAAAGGGAGCCGCAGGTCTTAAGTGGAAATTGGATGTTTAAAGTAGATCAAGGAATCATAAAGGATTTCAAAGCAAAATTTACCATGGTTAGAATAAACGGAACAGAACATAATAATAATAATATTTATGAACTTTATAATTTTCGACCAGATCTGAAAAATGTTATTCATATATCAACATCTTCTCTAATAAACAAAATTGATGCAAAAATAGACATTAAATTAAATGGTGAGAATCTTTGGAAAGATGTTAACTGTACTATAGTGATTAGTAAAGAAAATATAATAAAAATTACGTTGAACTCACGGTTAATTGAAAATCAATTCAATAATCAGCCAATATATGGTATAATAGAATCTTTCGAAGCGAAAGACGGCAATCATAAGACAATCGAGGGTCTAGTGGATGAGAGAAGTACAAAACCAGTTAGTGAAAGCAGATCACAGGCAAGAACTAATACAACACAAGATATCTTTGAAATTATAGATTCATTAAAGAAACAGTCCAGTCATGACATAATAGCCACAAATGCAACGCGTGAGGGAAAGTTAGATCAATTCTACACTAATACAAATAATCTGCCTTACGATATGTCCAGAGGCAGTTCAATAGCAGAAGGACACGCTAATGTTATCATTGTAAAAGGAGCAGATAAGCCGTCAAACGAAATGTTCTTCTATCCTCAGAACTTATTCGTAACGCCTGGAAGTACAATCACATGGCTTAATCAAGATAGCGCTATCCATACTGCAACGTCGACTAATGGTGAAGAATTAATAACAAACTATATATTTGATACCGACTTTGTCCAAACCGGCCAATCGAGCAAACCGATAATAATGCCTCAACAAGATGGCCTTATCTCATACTATTGCAAAATACATCCATTTATGACCGGAACAGTGACAGTGACGTCAACATCAGATTGAACGACAGATGCTGGATATTCACCATGGGTAGGATAATGGACCAGACATCATAATAATAATAATAATATTTATGAATTGGATATCCTAGCATAATAGGATTCATTATAGTATTTCTTCACCGATATCAGAGAATTAGAAAACATTAACGATCAAAACTGATAAATCCCATCGTAAACTTGTTACCATGGTTGGCTATTATCTTCGATATAAAGTCCGTATCTGATAATTATATCAGTAATTGCTACATCGCATACTTGTTTTAAAATGAACAATTTTTGTTCATAACGCATCTGCAACAATTATCATCATACATATATTTTACGAGCCATAGCATAGTCATCGTTGGTTTCACCCAGCCAATGCAAATGCTATAATTAATAAAAATGATAGATCAATTAATATTTGGA
>DATFPS010000226.1:0-10813 GCA_035264705.1 Nitrososphaeraceae archaeon
CTCCAGGACATCCAGCATCGGAAAAGAAACCATTCATGATTAGAGAAAAGGATTGCATATTTTGTATGGCATGTGAGAATGTGTGTCCTCCTCAAGCAGTCAAAATATTCCAAAAAGGTCAATAAATAATAATAATAATAATAAAAATAAAAATAAAAATAATACTTGATCTGTATTTTTATTATTATTCTTTACATTTAGGAATAAACAATATTTGTTGATAATAATATAAAATTATTGCTATTATTGAAAAACCATGAGTATCTATGCAGAAATCGAGCTTGGTGCTTTTGGACTGTTCCTCTTTTACAATATCTTAAACATATACGCTATTTGTATAAATCCTTGATTTTAGTAGAATACAAGCAATGGAAGAGAAATATAATGTGGTAGCAACTGGTGGAACATTTGATGAGATACATATTGGTCACTTGACTTTGCTTTCAAAAGCTTTTGAAATAGGAAAGAAAGTAATCATTGGAGTTTCTAGCGATGCTTTCGCAAACAGTACTAAAGGTAATAACACTTTACATCATAATTATGAGGAACGAACAAGTAACCTAAAAGAAAAAATTAAAGAGAAGTTCGGCAATGTCAGTTATGAAATTAGTAAGCTCGAGGATATATATGGGCCAACAGTAATTTATGGAGACGTAGAAGCTATTGTATCAAGCACTGAAACAGCAATAAAGGGAGATCTTATAAATGAAATACGTTCTAGAAACGGTCTAAAACCTCTTAATATTATTAGTGTTAATATGATACGAGCGGAAGATGGCTATCCTATTTCTTCTACAAGAATAAGAAATGGTGAAATTGACTCCTTTGGCAAATTGTTAAAGAAAAATTAAAGAAGGTTAATGATTTTTGATTAATGACGTTTTATCCCAGAATGACCAGTCGTGTATGTATATAAAAATGAGTACTTATAATGATAATCCATTCGAATTCAGTTTCGGTAAAATCAGCACGACGATAAAGAGTCTCAAAGAAGGTTTAGACCCTGAGAATCTTGCTTATTGGTATAAAAGAATAGAAGATCAAGCAATCGAAATTGTTCCACCTCACTTAAAAAAGAAGATTCACTTCCAACAAGACAGAGTTCTTTGGATGAAATTTAAGATGGATATATCAAAACGCGCTGTACCCTATGTGATACAAGTAATTGAAGAATATATTACAATAATGCCCTATTCTACAGGTCTGTATTTTCAAAAGGTTCAGCAAATAATTACAGATGAAATGAACAAAGAACTACGCTAAAAATCAGGTGCAATGATGAGTTCAAAACCTGAATTTGAAGGCAGAAGTATACCTGCTTCTCTCCAATCAAAACGTGTATTAGCCTTCCGAAACAATAATTTCCGTAACATAATTTTCAAATTTACTTCCTATGACTGATTTTTTTTCTTTTGATACTTCTTCTATCAAACATTTTAGTCTCAGTGCAGTATTATTATCTTTCAGTAGAACACTATGCGAGGATTTATCTTTTAGAATTAGAACTATCTCATTATTGACAACGGCAGCAATGCCTGTAATCATAGTAGTATCATCTCTTTGAACCGCTACCAGACCGGCTAGTTTCTCTGCTTCATACTTATCCTCGCATTCAAATCTTACTGAAAATGCTATGGTATCTTCACCTTAAGTTTCTCCATTATACATAAATTCCTTGATTATATCTTTTGCACTTTCTCTGCGTTTCTTGAAATCTACTATAAAGGACTTAGAATCTGTTGCCAGATCACTTTTGCATTCTCCACAAAGCAAGTTTCCACTCTTGCATTTTATTAAGCGTTCATTAGATTGTCTTTCTGTATCAAAGAAATATCGTAGATACCAGAATACTGGACATCCAGTAGCGTTACCTCCCAATTTTCTTTGAAGCGCAACGGTAGCCTGTCCTCCTGTGAAAGCGCCGGAAACTTTTTTGTCTATAATTTCAGGATCATCTGTAGTAAATAATGCTGTTTCAGGTCTTGAAGAAGACATCTTGCCAGAAATTCCAAGACCAGGTAGAAACTTGCTATGAATCTGAGCAGGCTTATGATATCCTAATCGTTCTGCTACATCTCGGGTCATTCTCCAATAAGGATCTTGATCTATTGCTGCAGGGATTAAGACCGGAGTTGGTTTACCCTCTATTATCGTAGGTAAAAAACACGGAGCCGCTTGTATTGATGGAAATCCTATCATGCCTATGTTTGTAGAATTTGAAAAACCAAATACTGCCTTTGCAGTAGAGAAAGTAATTCGTTTGGCAAGTTCTGTTGCAATAGGATATAGATGTTTGATATGTTTTGTATCTACAATTATCTTCGTTTTTCTATGATCAAAACCAACTGCAATGATATCTAATATGTTCTCATAAGTATAGTGTTTTATCTCCTCAAGTGTACGATCTTGACCATAAAGAAATTTTTCATCGTCTGTTAATTGAAATAGTAATTTAACATTAAATTTCTCTTGAAGATATTTTGTAAAAATCCATGGCAGCAAGTGACCCATATGAATCATGCCTGAAGGTCCCCTACCTGTATAAAGATAGAATTTGTCACCATTCTCATATTTGCTTAAAATCCAGTCAAAATCCCGATGTGAAAAGAAATACTGAAGCTTTAACATTGGATGAATTTCTCCAATCAGATCTTTTACTTTCATAAGTATCTCGGGGGTAATGGTCTGTGTGCCAAAATTTTCTATCAGTTTATTGTAATCTATTTCACCTTCTACTTCCCAAGGTGTCACCTTGAATTCTTTATGGACATTATTTTCAGTTTTACCATTATGACTGTTTGAAATAGGATCCACCATTAGTTTTCAACTTTGACAATTTGACAAAACATTAAACGTTTAAAAAGTCTTCTTCTGCTGACAACTTTGGCAACATTGAGTGATAGTCGCAAGATTCATCCTATTGAGAGATCCTTGTTACAGGTACTTTCTACGCATGATAGGATATCTACTGAAAGAATTGCACATATTACAAATCTAAGTATTGATCAAGTAAGACGTGGTATAGAGTGGTTAAAGTTTAAGAATTTGATATCTTTTACTGATAGATCATTTACTATTATCTTGCCCGGTTCAGATATGGAGGATATAGGAGTAATTGAATTACCCGAAAGAAAGCTCGTGAAATTCATAAAAGAAAGAGGAGAAAAGAATTTAGAAACAGGCGAGCATTATATTAGCATAAAGGATCTCTTCAAAGAAGGTTTTTTCTTCGATAATGATACCAGCTCTGCATTTCGACATGCTTTAAGAAACAAATGGATTGAACAACGAAAAACGTCAGTTGGCGAGAAAGAAATTGTTGTGACCCGCATAGCAAATTATCAATCGGCAGAAGAAGAGTTATTGCAGAAATTGAATGAGCAAAAAAAAATTCTAAAATCAAAACTGAATTCAGAAGAGTTACAAGCATTTGATATGCTTAAGAAACGTCCGGGTTATGTAATAGAAAAAAAGGAGAAAACTGCTGAAATCTCTCTAACAGTAGAAGGTAAGCAATTGTTGTTAACAATGATAGATCAACCTGTAATGGAGGAACGAAGACTTACCTCCGAAATAATAACTTCAGGGAGGTGGAGGAATATTACATTCAGTTCGTTAGATGTAGAATCGCCTGTACCATCGGTATATCCGGGAAGAAAGCATCCATTAATAGATGTAATTGATGAAGTAAAGGAAATTTTTGTTGGAATGGGATTTACAGAGATTGATGGTCCCCTAATCCAGTCTAGTTTTTGGAACTTTGATGTACTTTTTACTCCGCAGGATCACTCTGCCAGGGAAATGCAAGATACTTTCTATGTTTCAGGAATAAAGGAGAATAGACTTCCTAGCGAGGATCAAATTAAAAAGATCTCTGAAACTCACAGAAACGGATGGAAATATGAATGGAATATTGAAGAAGCAAAGCGAATAGTTTTACGGACACATACTACCTCCGTTACCATAAATTATCTTGCCGAAAACAAACCGGAAAAATGCAGAATATTTTCTATTGGAAGAGTTTTCAGAAACGAAAAGGTATCTTATAAACATCTGATTGAATTTAATCAAGTAGAGGGAATCGTTACAGATCGAAACGTTACCTTGCGAGATTTAATGGGTCTGCAAATTGACTTTTATACAAAATTAGGCATTAAGAAAATCAAGTTCTGGCCTACTTATTTTCCATATACTGAACCGTCACTTCAATCGATGATATATAACGAGTCATTAGGAAAGTGGGTAGAGTTATTTGGAATGGGAATATTAAGACCAGAAATAACCTCCTCTGTTGGGATAAAAAATCCAGTTCTTGCATGGGGAGGAGGATTAGAAAGGATCGCAATGCTACGCTTTGGATTAAATGACGTTCGAGATTTATATCGCAATGACTTAAGATGGCTTAGGAGTGTTCCATTTTGCCAGTTGTAAACATCACTATCAGCTTGTTAAATAAATTCTTTCCTAGGAAAGATCTTAACGAGCTAATAGATTCTCTTCCCTACATAGGACTTGATCTAGAAGGAATTGATAATGAAACGATTAGAGTAGAGTACAACCCAAACAGGCCTGATTTTGCGTCAGGTTATGGAATTGTTAGGGCATTAAAAGGAATTTTGGACATTGAAACTGGAATTCCAAAATTCCAATTGTTCAAGAATAATATTTACAAAATCAACGTAGAGACATCAGTAAAACAGGCTAGGCCTGTTATTGTAGCCTTAGTCGCAAAGAAAAATAACGTGCATGACAACGAAGCAATCAAACAATTAATTTCAATACAAGAAGATCTTCATAATGGCATAGGTAGAAGAAGAAAAAAAGCTTCAATTGGAATACATGATTTCGATACAATCAAATTTCCCATTACTTATAAAACTGTCTCTGAAGATTTTTCTTTTGTTCCACTCGGTGAAATATCGAGTAATACTATTAAGCAGATCTTAAATGAATTTGATATTGGCAGACAATATGGACATATTCTGGAAAAATCAAATAGATATCCTATAATTGTCGATGAAGATAATAATGTTCTATCCTTTCCGCCTATCATCAATGGTAATGTAACTAAG
This sequence comes from Nitrososphaeraceae archaeon, assembly GCA_035264705.1. GTDB lineage: Archaea > Thermoproteota > Nitrososphaeria > Nitrososphaerales > Nitrososphaeraceae > JAJNBK01. Next base: position 5,073 of record DATFPS010000226.1, read on the forward strand.
GTAACTCCTGATACTAATAATCTCTTTATTGAGATTACAGCGAACAATCAAAAGACAGCGGATGATATCCTTGCTATATTAGCGATTACATTCTATGATATGGGCTTTGAGATTCATGATGTTTCTATAGATAATTCAGGAGTGATACAGTTTACGCCTAAGATGGATACACTGTCTATTAACGTGGATGTTAGTTATATTAATAGTCTACTTGGATTGGAATTAACTAAGAAAGAAATCGTACTATCTTTGAAGAAAAGTAGATTGGATGCGTATGCTACAGATACAGATATTATTACATGTGTCGTTCCAAGGTATCGAACGGATATACTTCATGCAATAGATATTGTAGAGGAAGTAGCAATAGGATACGGCGTCTATAACTTAAAACCTACAATGTCAGCTTGGAATTCTGTTGGTCAGAAAAATTCCCTTTCAATTTATTTTGACATTGTAAGAAGAACGTTGTCAGGATTAAATATGTTAGAAGTTGTAAATTTTAGCCTTGTTAACAAAGAATCCCAATATGATCTTATGGGATTAAAAACACCTGATAATGTTCTTTCGGTGGATGCGACAAAAAGTAAGGACCATGAAGTATTGAGAGAATCTATGATTCCATCTCTATTACAATCATTATCTCATAATGTGCACTGGCAATACCCTCAAAAATTATTTGAAATAGGAAAAATTTTCCATAAAGACAATACTATCAGGGAAAGCTGGTGCCTGGGAGCAGTTATTGCGCATAACAATGCTGATTTTACAGAAATAAAATCGATCATGCAGACATTCCTGAAAGTCGGATTCGACAAGGACGTTTATACACAAGAAAATGAAAATCCCTTTTTTATTGAAGGCAGATCTGCAAGAGTCATTGTGGATAAAATATCAAATATCGGAATGATCGGAGAGATCACTCCTTTAGCTATAGAGAATTTCAAAATTAGAGTACCAGTTTCGGCTTTTGAATTGAATCTATCCCAATTGCTTGGAATATAGTTTATGTTTATATTTGTGAATAAGTAACTGTAAATTGCATATTATAAGTGCGTTATGGGCGATGGAGGACATGATTATTTCATGACTCTCAATTTCACCGTACGCACTACAATATGGCACCCCGTTAAAGAGAGTACACGAGGAGGAATACACATGTGTGTAAGGCTACCAGTGAATACGTGTGGGTCAGAGGCGGGGCACAATTTTATATATAGATCTCCTAATGTTATATATAGGTAAATAGTGAGTTAGTTTGTGATTAATGGAAATGCAGATCCACAAATATAAACAATACAGACGATGATATTTGTAATTATCGTGATTAGTCCAAAGTTATGCCTAAGAACTTCTTTAATTCTCTCATATCTAGACTATTTTTCAATCCACATTCATAACGGATCTGAGATCTGGAATATCCATTATAGAAAGATCATCATCGCTTTCACTATTAATTGAATAGATATGCAATCCTTATTTCTGATATAATGAAGTATATAATATCGGTTAATATGATTGGTAAATGCGATCAATGTGGACTGGAAAATGTTGAAATTTCAATGGTAAAATCGGATCGGAATAAGGATCTTAAACTCTGTAACCAATGCAAGCCAACAGATGGTGCGTATGGATATTAGATAATCATAAAGTGTCCGTTGTTAAAGTAATTAGTTGTGAAATTTTTGCAAGTTAGATCAGTATTAATTGCAAAGAAAAAGATCAAAGCAGAAACTAATAGACGTTTACAACCAATATATTTAATGAATTGTAGTTAACGAAATAAAAAGACAAGTTGCTAAAGATATAGATAATAACCTTTAATGAAACAATACCTATTATCTTCTATATTTCCTATTAAACTCTTATATTTAATTATACTATGGACATAAGTTATATTATGACGCTTTTGTAAAAATGATTCGTCAATAGGAATAAGCTTTATAATCTTCATTTATGTTGTTTTAACTATATAAAAGCCATAAATCTATTTTCTCATTTTTTATATTTATACTGATTTGCCAACTGGTTTATTGGATGTTAATTATGCACATGACCACTTTCAAAGATATTTTGTAGTCGGAGATCACTGGATTAAATTGATTTTGTAGTTTGCTACAATAGAAATAAAAGATATTATCTCAAGTCATCATCCGAATTCACTTAAAAAATTAAGTTGTCATCTAATATTTTGTATTTAATACTTGATGTCCTGAGAAATAGATGGCTTGGCTCAAATAACAATGATAAAAGATCTTACAGATAGACAAAATTTCAGTAAATATATTAGCTTTAAAAAAGCCTTCGAGTGTGCTTAAATCATTAGCTGTTGTTATGCTAAATTATTAATTAGAAGGAAGATTGGCCAAATATAGAATACTCTAAATTATTAGTCTACCTATAGATTTCATATGATACCCTATACATAATAAAAACGATTTGTAAATCTAATTTAGATCAAGTTGTCTCTTTAGATTCTTATACCTGTTTCTGATGGTCACTTCTGTTACACCAGCTGCTTCGGATATCTCTGTTTGGGTTCTGCTTTCCCCAGTATTCATACAAGATAGATAAAGGACTGATGCGGCAAGTCCCATTGGATCTTTACCGGCTGAGTTACCACTTCTAGTGACACTATGCATGATATTCATTGCTAGACGCTTTGTTTTCTCGCTGAGATTAGCTTTGTTGGCTACTCTAACAATACACTTTATAGGATCAACCATAGGAATTTTATAATTAAGCTCAAGAACCAAAAGTCTATAGGTTCTTGCGATATCTTTACGTTTGATATTGCTAATCGAAGCGATATCTTTAAGTGTTCGTGAGGTTCCACTCTCTCTGCAAGCAATATATATTGCAGCTGCTAGTACTGACGAAATAGTTCTGCCGCGAACCAATCCACGCTCCTGTGCTTTGCGATATATATAAGCCGTTTTTTCAATTATCACATCTGACAATCCAAGCTTATCCTTTAACCTTTCAAGCTCGCTGAAAGCTTGTCTGAGATTTCTGTCTGTAGGGGTATGTGCCTGTGTTCTAAAGTCCCATGCTCTCAATCTGTCCATCGTAGAACGCATGGAAACAGCAATTGTGTTTCCGCTGGCATCTTTATCTGCTCTTCCAATCACCGTGGAAAGACCCATGTCATGCCTGGCTAATGAGCTAGGAGTCCCTGTCCTACTTCTGTCATTACCGTCGTCTGCGGTAAAAGCTCGCCATTCTGGTCTGCTTTCTTGAATCTTGTCTAGCATTACTATTCCGCAGTTCCTGCAAATGATTTCACCAGATTCTGGATCTGTGACCATCTGTCCATCGCTGCATACAGAACATATGATTGAAGTTTGCATTTTATAGAAAGTACAATATAATACATTAACTATCATATAAATAATACTAGTATCTTATTGTTTGAACATTTAGAAACAGATTGGAAAAAAATCAGCAGCATTAAAGTCAATACTGTCACTTTTTAAATAGATATAATATATATATAATAAGCAAATCTGTTGGTATCAGATAGGGTTAAACTATGATCAAAACTCTTAAAACTATGATAACATGGAGAGCGTATGCTTTAACTTGTTGCATACAACTACCTGGATTCTAGTTACTACCTATAAGTAAATGATATATTTCGCTCGATCATTTTTTTGAAATTACATACCAGGTCGAAGTAGATGTGTATTTATCTTATTCCGTTTATGAGGTAAGGCTTATCTAACGTTGTTTAACTATCTTTGCCATGCCCTTCGAAAGCCTAGGTGAGTATGTTGAAATATTAGAAAAAAGCGGACAGTTGGCGCGAATAAAAAAGAGAGTAAGCGCACATTTAGAAATTGCAGAGATTATGCGCCGACTAATGTATGCTGGCAATCAACCAGCAATATTATTTGAAGATGTGGAAGGTTATGACATGCCAGTGCTAGGTAACGCTTTCGGAACTCTAACACGATTACAAACTGCATTGGAAATAAAAAATTTTGAAGAAATAGGAGGCAGGATTGTGGACCTTACAAAAATGAAAATGCCTGTAGGGATGCTAAACAAACTCAGGATGATACCAAAACTATCGGAGATCGCCCAATATGGTCCAAAAAGCGCAGAGTCAGGGCCGGTTATGGAAGTCATAGAAACAGATAGTGCAACTCTAAATTCGATACCTATCCTAAAATCTTTTTCTGGCGATGCAGGGAGATTCATTACATTTGGATTAACAGTTACGAAGCATCCAGAAACAGGAATTCGAAATATCGGAGTGTATAGAATTCAGGTTATAAATGATAAAAAAGCAATAATGCATTGGCAAATTCACAAGCGCGGAGCGCAGCACTATGAAATAATGAAGGAGCAAATGAAACGCATCGAAGTGGCAATAGTAATAGGAGCCGATCCGGCCACAGTTTTCAGTGCAGTCGCTCCAGTCCCAGAAGGTATGGATAAGTTTCTATTCGCTGGTATAACGAGGAAGAGAGGAATAAAACTTGTTAAATGCAAGAATGTCGACTTGGAGGTTCCTGCTAACGCCGAAATTGTCCTGGAAGGCTACATAGATCCAAATGACATCCGTATAGAAGGTCCTTTTGGCGATCATACAGGATATTATACACCACCAGAACCATATCCTACGTTTACTCTTACTGGCATCATGCGAAGAAATAAGCCGATTTATCTGACAACTGTTGTTGGAAAGCCCATTTTAGAGGACGCATATATAGGAAAAGTTATTGAGCGATCATTCTTGCCACTTATTCAAATGTTTCAGCCAGAAGTAGTAGATTTTTCTATGCCTCCGGCAGGATGGTTCCAGGGTCTTGCTGTGATTTCAATCAAGAAACGTTATCCTGGTCAAGCACGAAAAGTTATGATGGGTTTATGGGGGATGGGTCAGCTATCTCTTACCAAGATATTTGTCGTTGTGGATCATGACGTAAATGTACATGACATGAACGAAGTAATATGGGCTATTACAACAAGAGTAGATCCCAAAAGAGATACTATGATAATTGATAATACACCAACTGATACTTTAGATCCAGCTTCTCCATTAGTTAACCTTGGTTCAAAGATGGGGATAGATGCAACTGCAAAATGGAAAGAAGAAGGATATCTCAGGGATCCCCAGCAACTGGTTACAGTCGATGAGCAGACTAAGATGATTGTTGACAATAATTGGAAAGAATATGGGCTATCTTAATTTCTATCCATATTAGAGGATTTGCTAACTTGGGAAGAATAGGAAATTTAAAGTGCTTGCCAGCAGGAAAGCCATTTCTTGTATCTGGCATAGCCATTCAGCATAGATATGCTCACGATGGTCATAAAATAAAAAAGAGGCGCCTGAAAAGTAGGACTTCAATAAATATATTAGAAAAAAGTCTCCGACCGATATGATGAATAGCTTCGTCAATTAGTTTCTATATCTTTAAAAATTATTCAATTCTGTGTTATTGTACCTTTATTGACCTTGTTCTATTTCTCTTATTATAAAACCCTTCATTGCGAATGAAGTTTCGTTCTTTTATATCCACATTATTAGAGATGGATAATATTGTACCATGTTTATTTACTGCCTTTTAAATCCTTGAAAGGATAATTAAGAGATTACTTGTATTCAGAATAGTAGTAAGACTTTAAATAATGAATATTATTAGATCTAACTATGAGTGCAAGTACAAAGAAAGAATCCATTCCAAAAATTGTAGCACTAGAAGTTCTTGAGAAGAATGGAATTAACATAGAAA
>DATFPS010000227.1:0-10064 GCA_035264705.1 Nitrososphaeraceae archaeon
TAATAGTAACCTCTCCTAAAGATGGATCCGACACCCATATGTGCATAAGGGGCACCCAACTCTGTAGCAGAAAAAGCATTAAGAATGACAGCGATAACACGAAAACTATAGTAGAGAAAAAGACATGAAAGAACATACAGCTTTCAGAAAATTTGCAAGATGTAAAGTGAGTCGTGTAAAACTACACTATAGATAGAAACCTATAGATAGAAACCTGAATCTCAGCGTTTATTTTCGAACTAATTTTGCAGTACGTGCGGTCGGAAGCGATTCCGGGATTCTCATACTAGTCATCATCTATCTTGATTTCTTTCTAAAATTTCTATTACTTTTTTAGCTGCAAGAAATGAAGATGGAGGATTCTGGCCTGTAATCAACTGTCCATCAGATACAACAAAGGATTTAAAATTTTCACCTTCTTCAAATTTCCCACCTAATTGTTTTATACGATCCTCCAACAAAAACGGGACCACTTTATCTAGTTGTACAGCAACTTCTTCATTATTTGTGAATCCAGTTACTTTTTTTATCCTTCAATATTGAATTTCCATCTTTATCTGTTGCCTGTAATAATCCTGCAGGTCCATGACATAGGGCAGTAACGATTCTTCTGCCAAAGTAAAAATCTTCAACTTTTTTTTAAATTTTTATCTACTGATAAATCCTACATGGGTCCGTGACCACCTGGTAGAAATAATGTATCATAATCACTAGCTGAAACTTGGCTTAAAACCAACGCATTTGCTAGCTTTTCTTGAGCTTATTTATCTTTTTGAAAACGTCGTGTAGATTCGGTTTGCCACTCTTCCAGATTACTCTTTGGATCCACAGGAGGTTGTCCGCCCTTTGGAGAAGCAATTGTCACATCGTATCCGTTATCAATGAATTCATAGAAGGGACTCACAAATTCTTCCAACCAGAATCCTATTTTTTCCAGTATTTCCTAACTGATCATGAGAAGGCAAAACAAAAAGGACTTTTTCATATAGTTATGTAATTTTTTATTTTTATATAAAAGTTGTAATAAAACCCCAGTTTTACACAAGTTATTCTGTTAAACATTATATATACAAAATTATTCAGATTCAGAACTTGCAATTGGATCTTCATCATCAGAATTTTGACTTTGGAGATCATGAGGAAAACCTTATCTCTAAATGATGTAATGTTTCGGCTGTTCTGCAGGAGGTCCTCACTTATTTAAAATAAAATACGCTACTACTATTAACTATTAACCATTATTATTTGAATTAAGGCTATGGCATTAGCCTCGGTTAAAATCTAAACTGCTTTTTCAAAAGATGATAATGTCTACCAAAGGAAAAATGGTAGAGATAAAAATAATCGAATTCAGATTTTTGACAGTAGGTGGAGTACTTGGCACTACATTTTTTAGATACAACTGTTACAGTTCCAACATATCTTGGTGCATTACAAACCAATGTGTTGCTTCCGTGAATGTTGATGGAATCAAATATATCTTCCTCCTTCTCTCCTTCTACTCCAGCAGTATCCCTACTTTAATCACATCTAAACGTGGTGTATAATGCATCCATCGTCTTCCTCCCTCTCTACTTGGTACTTCAAATCTTATTTTGCATATAAACGACAGCACGCGTTATTGAACTCGAACAAATCTCACCATCAGCACTAGCACACATCGATACTACCATTAAGATCATTAGAAGAAACACTCCATAATAGAATCATACAGAAAAAAGAAGAAATGCACAGGTCTCATAATAGAAAGGACACGACAGACAAAGTATGCATAGAGATTGAAACATTGCAATGAGTCTTGGCTCAGGTACTTATGTTGCTGCGATGAACAAACCAGAGCAGCAATTCCTTGTCCTTTTATTTTCAAATAGTAGCCACAATCTATTATAAACAATACATTCGATCCTATATAACAATGAGAGTGCTTTCAGTCAATGTTGGGCTTCCAAGACGAGTGGTCTTTAATGGGCAAATTGTAACTACTTCTATCTTCAAGGATCCAGTTAAAGGTCCAATCATGCTACGAAAGCTTAACCTTGATGGTGACAGACAGGCAGATTTAACTGTCCACGGAGGAGTAGATAAGGCAATATATTCTTATCCAGCAGAACATTATGGTTACTGGCGTAACCAATTTCCTAATATGGATCTTATATGGGGAATGTTTGGAGAGAACTTTACTACTGAAGGACTAGTGGAAGATGCTGTGAATATCGGTGATGAATTTCAGATTGGATCAGCCAAGCTTGTAGCAACCCAACCTAGAATGCCATGTTATAAGCTCGGTGTTAGATTTGGACGTATGGATGTCATTAGAAGGTTTATGGCAAGCGGTCGTCCAGGTATTTATTTTAAGGTATTGCAAGAAGGACAAATCGAAGTAGGTGATAAGATAAACATTATCAGAAAAGATGAAAATAACGTCACGGTAAAAGACATTGTCCGTCTTTATATTAGAGATGACGCCGAAGACTTTGAAACTATGAGGCGAGCAACAAAAATAGAAGCTCTGCCAGAAGGATGGAGATATGAATTCCAGCAAAAGATTGAGCAATTGGAAAGAAAATAAAAATCATATGACAACAGTAATGGACTTTATTATATGAGTATCTTCATGCAGCAGGAAGATAATGGCAGACTGTATTCATAGATAGTGCAACAAAGGTTCGCTGTATGCAGCTGTAGATTAGGCAGAAGAAGAAGAAGCACCATTAGACAAACATGTTCCTGGAACTAATTTTTCTTGTAAATATGTGTATATGTATGTCATACAGAACTATTATTAAATAAAAAGAAAGATTTAAGAATTATATATCATAACGTAATGATATTCAGATGTTTGTTTTAGTATGTCGTGAAACTGGCTTGGACTGTGATTATATCATAAAGGGTGAGACAAAAGAAGAATTCTTAAAAAATGGGGCAGACCACATCATAAACCAACATGGAATGAATAGGGAGGACGTATACTCTGACAAAATTCCTGTTAATTTCCTATGTCATTCTTTTAGCAAGTTAAACAGATAGATTTTGATACTAATCAAATTAGAATAATCTTAATAGGCCAAAGAAGAAATTACATCTGAATCACTATTATGTTGTGTAATCCTATTTATTTCTTAATAGGAATTATCTTATCATAAATTAAAATTATGATAATGCTCTTTTAACTGCACAGTCTGCATATTTGGATAGCTATGAGATGATAGAGGCTGAATTAAGGCCATAAGTCTTGGCCTTTAACTGCTGCAACCAAAAGATTGACAAAAGCCTTATCTATGTCTGATATGATTTTGTATATAAAGGGTTTCATAATACGGATTTGCAGTCACAAAAATACTTATTCTTAGCATTTGCTTCGGTTGATATTATTTTTATGTTATTATCACTATTATTACTATTAATCTCCTTTTCGATTTTTCATAAGGCTTTTGCGGCATCGCCTGCGTTTGATCAAGTTTTAATTTCTGATAAAGAAATCAGTAATCAGAGAAATGATTGGGTTCAAACTTATGGTAATGACAGTACTCATTTAAGGTCTGACTATACAAACCTACTGGCAGTAGATTATCATAGTGATGGAAAAACTCTAGATGCTACATTTTGGTTAGCATCAAATTTGGAAGATGCTTCTATATATAGTCAACCTCTCAAAAAGATTAGGTATGGTATGCTTATTGCCATTGTTAGCTTGCCTCAAAATTCAGGATATAACGGAGCCAATTACAACTTTTATATTGAAGAAGTTAATGGAAAATGGAGTGAATATCTTTACCAATTATCATCAACAGGTACTCATGCGCTTATAGAATCTAAGATAAACTATACAGAATCTTTTGGTGGTCCTACAGTAGGGCCAGGATATGTTAAACTGCGATTAGATCTAAATTCTATAAAGTCTCCTAGCCTTTATGGCTTATCATTTTATACAGCAGAATCCTTCAAATCAAGTGAAGTTAGAGATTTTACAAGCTGGGTTGCTGTTCCTCCCCCTACCATAGACATATTAACACATCCGGAGAATATAGTCATAAGACAAGGAGAAAAGCACCTAATTCCGGCTGAGATAGACACGCCCTTTTCTAATAATGTTACTAGTATAACTTTCGATAATGGCACAGATTTCATTTCTAACGGCGTAAGTGTATCTACCCAAAGAATTCGACCTCCATTATTTAAGGTAGAGGTTTCTCCACAATCACCAGTCGGGTTATATACTGTACCGTTTATGGCTTAATTGTTAATACAAACAACATCATCAATATTGCCTATGTTTAATGACACAGTAACTGGATTTGTGGATCCAGAGTTTCAAGCATCCAAAAAATATCCAACAATTGGCTATATAACTGGTCCGGCTAATTTAACAATAAATGTAATACCATCACTAACTGTTAATGAGACATTTATGGCCTTTTGGGTCACATACGGAACCCCAATAGTGATTCTCGCCAGTGCGACAGTGATACCGTTTTCAACATTTTTTATTCATTATCTGAGAAGAAAAAGGAAACACAAATAGATAGAAATCCATTTCAGCAACTTTGCACTCCTAGTCTCATCGACTAAATAAAGTACCATGATTGTGCTATTGAAAAAGATATGATTATTGTGATACTAAGCAACTATTTAGGTCATTTTTTGACCTATCAGAGTCCCTCATTTATATAACTTAAATGTGTATAAAATAGAATTTGTAGGATTAAAGCCAATATAGACATCATAGCCACGAATGACATTATTCATTTAGTTTAAATAATCCCATATATACCCATAAATATTTTATTATAAACTGATTCATAAGAAAGAAGAACAGAGTATATTCATTGCTTAGCTGACCAGAAGAAGAACAAAAGATGATTATAAATGCGTAAATGATAGATATAAAAAAGAAGGTTAAAAGATGATGTCAAGGAATTTCTTAACCTTTCCTATCTTCTCCACTAGCCAACGTTATGTCATAAGCTTTTTTCAATATTATGTGGTTTCCATAATCCACTGCTATATCTTATCAGATATTTTCATTATTATCATATTATAGGGATCTTAGATTTTATCATCACGTTTGTTGTGATAGAGGAGATACTATCTTGTTCCTTGGTTCTATTATACTTCTTATTCTTCACCATCATGTTCTTGAGCACCACCAGGCAAGATCCTATTAATGCCTATAACAACAGTACTTGTAGCTGGAAATGTTACGTCTTCTTCTTCATTTGGATTTTGAATTGCTACATCTGTAATTACATCTCCTCCTTGTGTAGATTCCAAGTCTACGTGATACAAACATAGTTCACCAGGAGTGGATAAGTTTTGAATTAATTCTAATTCAGCTGGTCGAAAGTCTGGTGCCGATCCTGTGAGTATTGTCAATGTAGAATTTGAATTCTCATCACATGGGATCTTTGCAGCTAAATGACCCAACGCTATTGCATCAGGTGTACTATCATATAGGTGTATGAAACTTTCTGCTGGAATTGTTTCTCCTGATAGAAGAATTGCAGTAGAGTCTCTAACAATTGTAGCATTAGTCTGACCTTCAGTATGTTCCATGGTACTGGGAGTTTGTTGTTGTGCCGTAGCAACTATTGTAGAAGATCCAATTGTCATAAATGACATAGATGTTACAATTGCTAACAAGGCAACAGGAAACATTATTTTATTTTTCATTAGAGAAAGGTTATGCACGTTGTAATTATATTTTATAGTTCATTCGACGAATGAACTATGAAACTTAATAATTTAAATTATCTATATATGTATCTATATAATATTCGACAAAATTATTATCCTTCTTCTTCTTCTTTTTTTACTGACAAGGAATACTCCTGTTGGAATACTTATTATCTTTCTTATTGCAATATTATTTTTAGAAAATAATGCATATGGTCATGCAAATCCTGTATCATATTCTCCTGCTGCAAATTCAATAATACAACAAGTTAATGAGCAGTCGTTACCATCAAAAGTAACAATATTATTTTCAGAAAGGCCTGAACCAAAAGTCAGCTATATACATGTGACAAACTCAAAGAATGTGAGAGTAGACAATAATGATTATACAATTTCTGAGCCAAATAATAGAGAAGCAACTATCACATTAGATACATCTAATCTTTCAGCTGGAGTATATACTGTTTCATGGCTTGCCCTATCTAGGGATGATGGGCATATATCTAAAGGTTCATATGTATTTAGCATATCGCCTGCACAACAATCATCATCATCAAACTCTGTGAGTGAGAATAAAACATTTTCTGAGCAGGCGACGATCGATAATGTAAATTTGAAAAACGAAATAACACCATTTTCTGTCGGAATAAATACATTTAATGTAACTCTTACGGATCAACAAGGCAATCCAGCCAAAAATATAACAAATGTAATTATGCAATTTACAAACACAGAATCCAATATAGGACCTATAGTTGCAAATTTGGCTAAAAATAGAGAAGGCCAATATAGTGTAACAGGAGGTTATTTAAGTCAGCCTGGAGAATGGAATATAAGCTCTACTCCGGATTTATCATCAATGTAAACTGGCTCATTTATTGAGCCAACGACAAACAGGTAATCTTTGTCGCCTATCGTGAATAATTGTCTTTGATGCGCAAATGCAACATTCTGAATACCTGCTGAAGAAACAAGTATAGTAGCAGTTGTAGCAATTGCACCAAATAAAAAGAGGCTCGGTTTAAACATAGCACTAGGTCTATTTTCAAAATTATTTAAGCGATCTAGTACAGACATCGAACTAATTCGATAGTTGTACCAATTTACTTTTAATAGCTGATTTTATTAAAATATATAATAGATATATATATATGCAATCTAAAAGGGCTTCTATACAGGATGCATTAACTAGCAAGCCCAAGTTATTAATCGTACTATCTGCTCTTGTACTAGCAATATTATCTATGCCAGTTATTATTCCACATATTAATCATCCATCTATGATTTATCATATTATATTGCATATAGTCAGTCTCATCATAGCCATTTTCCTTACTGTCATATCTATTGTTGCATACAAAAAGACAAAAAGTACAAGAATATTTTTTATGACTCTTGGTTTCTTTATGCTGATAATAGCTGAATTTTTATATCTTTTTAATGCAACTGAAAATATAGAAGAGATTGCACTCCCATTAATTCATATAGAATTACCGCATGTGATTCTCTTGACAATGTTAACTTTGTTTAGCATAGGAATATTAAAAGTAAATATGAGGTTATAATATGAAAATAAATAATGCTGCTGCTAATACTACTATAGGCAATAATTACTATTATGAATTAAGTGATATTCAAAACAAACTCTTAAAATCGATAAATGAAAGTCCTGGCATTAGATATAGAGAGCTGTTAAGATCAACAGGTCTTTCAAATGGCGTTTTGACATACCACCTGAAAATACTCGAAGAAACGAGACGGATAAATACTATAAGACAGAAAAAGGCGACAAGATATTATTCTATTACCATTCCGACTGAAGAATTACATATTATCGCATATTTGAGAATTCGTATTGAAAGGGCGATAATAATATTCATCCTTGAACATGATCTATGTACTTTTGATGAAATTGTAGAATATTCAAAGAAAGCACCATCTACTGTATCATGGTATCTGAGAAGACTTTCCGAGGATGGCATCATATCAATTCACTATGGGGAATATCAGCTGTATACAATAATAGACAGAAAATTAGTTAATCAGATACTATATAAATATAATGAGACATTTACAGACAAATTAGTAAATAACTTCATTGATATAGCTGACAGTCTATAATAAAATACTATATTCATAAACCAAACTTCTCTTTTTGTAATTATCATGAAATTTATTATTAAAATCAAAGACATTGTATCCACTAATGGTAAAGAACAAACACAAATACAAAGCTCCTTTCTAATCTATGCGGATCATAGAGATAGTAAATATAATGCTTTTCTAATAATAATAATCATATAATAAAAAATAATTGATTCCATAAACAGAGTTAAATTCTAATATACCCATTATCTCTGCCTAGTGATTGACAGATCCAACAAGCCATACGAATCTACTTTGTGGTTGTTACTTCTACTTGTATCTGCCGCTGTAGCTCTGTTGATTGATTACTTTCTCGAAATGATTCCAATAATACAGACATTATTCCTACTCATGCTCGTAGTCTTTGTATTGATTTCTTGGTATTACAGATGGTAAGTAATCCCTTAAATTAAATTTCTGATATTTGAATATATAAATAAGAGTAATGTTTTGTTCATCATTGGCAATTATAAGTATACTAATTATTTACAATTTTATTGCTTTATAATTACTCTATTTTTATGCTACAAGTAAATGATATATAATCTCAAAAAAAGAAATAAAATAAAAGACAAGAAAACGAAACGAAACGAAACGAAACCAAGATACACAACTTTGATAACGTAGAGTCATATGACAAAAACATTTGAAGAAGACTCTTCATTTGAATAAAAATATGAATCAGCATCAAATTATAAATACGAAAGTACTAAAACCAAGAGCACCATAACAACTGGAATCAAAAAGACAACTCACAAAGAGTAGTATGACCTTGTAGCAAAAACATTCTCTCTATGTGTTGGAGTAAACGTAGCGGGAATCAGCGTAAATAGCATAAGAACAAATAGGTAATTTTTCAGGCAATTCCAGTAGACAGTAACACTCAAACTATACAGACCTCATAATCATAAGGCAGGATTATCTCTCTTTGATAATCGAGTGTACTATTCTTGTGTTGTACTAACAAATGAAATATCATTACGATTCTGATATATTAAAAGTATTTTATTATAAATTCTTATTCTATAATTTACCTATAATATTTTTGAACACCCTATTTGGTTATAATAACTTAATTGCCAGTCATTATGAGTACAGCTATGCAGAAAATTGTCAATTTCTGGTATAGATATGAAAATCTAAATCTAAAGATAACCTTTATCTTGATCTCTTTACAATTGCTTCATTTATACTGGCTTACTACAGATATAGTTCTTCAGCGAATATATGGAGAAAGCTTCCTTTTATTTCCCAAAGTTCTTTTACCTGTTTTTGTGGTGATAGATTATATCGAAATTCCTGCATTAGTTTCAGGAATTACCTTTTATTCGCTAAGTGTTTACAAACATCCAAAGAATTCATGGAAGAACTCTTTATTTCTCGCACTGCTCGCAGTACAAGTAGTTCACATATTCTGGATTACTGATGAAATAGTATATGATGCATTTTTTGAAACTCGTTTGGTAGAATTTCCTCTATATATCGCATGGATTGCGATACTTATAGATTATCTGGAGTTACCAGTTATGGCAGACTTGTTTTATAAAATCATTAAAGGTGAGAAAAAGTGGCGATAGGTTTGTTATTATTATTTGTCATTTACAATCCAGGTAACAGAAAAAAGTCACTCTGACTATTATATTTATTTTTCTGAATAACCTAACGATGTGTTTGTAGCATCAAGATAAGTTACAAGCAGGCTATAATAACTAGTAAATTGGAAAATGGATGGATCTTAATAAGAATATAGCTATCTCTGATTTTAATAAATACTCCATCAGCATCCTAAGTTTTTCCATAAATACATTATGGCTAGACAATTTGGGTGATGATGAGTATTATGACAAAGACTCAATATCCAAATTACTTATTCTATCAGCAATATATTATCGTTGTTGTAGTATGCTGGTATGTAAGTAAATCGTCGGTGTATGTGACACCGATGATGACGACCTGTATGAATTCTTTGATATAATTATACACCGCAGCAGGCGGAATAAGAAGAAGAAGATACGATTTATCAAACAAGTGGCTTAGTTGAAATACTTAGAAAAGCAATTATAGATTGTTTTTTATGGTCATGATTTGTATACTAATAATGAACTGCATGAGTGAAGAAGAACTTCTACCACCATGGATAAAAGAGCAAATATTGCGCTTACAACAAATTCAACAGAATTTGCAGGCAATCATGATGAAAAAACAACAAATAGAACAAGAGATTGCTGAGACAGACACAATACTAG
>DATFPS010000228.1:0-5543 GCA_035264705.1 Nitrososphaeraceae archaeon
GTCTCAGGATGGAATTTAATTTTCATTGTAAGTTCTTTTAAATTTGGAATGAAATTTAGCTGCTTTACAAAATAATCTTGTAATGGTATTATTTCAATTGGTGTTTTACTTCTCTCGCACAGCGGTGTCCTGTGTATTATGTTTTCTTCTTTTGATAAAAGTCCTGTATATTTTAAATCTTCAATAATTCTTATTCTTGCCTGGTTTGCTCGAAGGTTACTGTATGGTCCAGCAGCACTAGTAGTCACTCCATTTGAATTTAAGGCTACTATTTCTTTCAATCCTAACTCTCTAAATATTTGCACATCATTCTGATCACCATAACTACATATCATTACAACACCAGAACCAAATTCAGGTTTTACTGAATGGTGTGGAAGAATTTCAACTTCTCTATCAAATAGAGGCAGTATTGCATGTTTACCCTGAAATCCTAAATAACGCTCATCTTCTGGATTTACAATAATAGATTGGCACGCAAAAAGTAATTCTGGCCGAGTAGAAGCAACTATAATATTTTCGTTAGTTTCTCTGACTTTGAAATTCATATAAATAAGATTAGTTGGAATATCTTCATAGATAATCTCAGCATCAGCAATAGTAGTTCCACAATCAGGACAATAATTATTTGGTCTATTCGCTAGATAAACAAGTTCACGTTTCCAAAGCTCAATAAAAGTACTCTGAGTTAAGGTCCTGAATTCATCAGAATCGGTACGGTAATATTCTTTAAAATTGCCACTCAGACCCATATTTTTCATTATCTGAATCATTTCAGCCTCCAGATCGTCAAGAGCAACCCTGCAAAGGTCAAGAAACTTTTCCCTATCCATCTGACGCATTCTCACTTTATACTTCTTCTCAGTATAGATTTCAACTGGTAAACCGTTTCTGTCAATACCAATAGGAAACATGACATTATAGCCCATCATTCTAGCAGTCCTAGCAATCATGTCTATTTGCGCATAGTGTGCTGCAGCCCCTATATGCCATGGCTTTCCAGACGGATATGGTGGCGGAGTATCAATTACAAAAGCCTCCTTTTCTTTTTTTATTGAAAATTTGTAAATATCAGTTTCTTCCCATTTTTTTAGGATAATCTGCTCCACCGCAGGATTCCAAGACTTATCTTTTATTTTAGGTTCCATTTCGTTGTTTCATTTAATGCATAACTATAAGGTTATTAACGTTAGTATATTTTCCATATATTGAATATGGCTGCTCCCGGTCAATTATTACTTTTACATATCTTGTTAATGGGGATAATCTCATTATTCTTTCTGTTTACAGTGGCTAGTTCCATTCTCTTGATAATGACGCTCCTTGCTTCAGAAATATCTGGAGAATTTGCAGCAAATTCTATGTGGTTAGCGACAATACTGGCATCAATAATTACGGTTATATTTTTGCAAAAAGTAATAGGTAGATTCTACGATAGATTATACTGTGTAATAGTTCATTTCCCAAATGACTATCAAATTCGAAAATGAAAGATGAAAAATGTGTATAATAAAGCAATCATAACAAAATTGGAAGAGTTCCTCTTTTCAACTAATACAATACTTGGTAATCCTCACTAAAAATCTTTAATAGAAACATGAGGTAGACTGTTTTATATTATTGTTGTTGTTTTATGTCTGTGGCCATAATATATATAATTACTCTGGTCTTGTTTCTCGCTCACTCACCACCATTACCATCACCATCCTCTTCCTCCTGTCCATCGCCATCGTCACCTTCCTCTAATGTAATACTGAAAGGATTTATCATAAAATCCTCTGCAGGAGGTTCCGGAGCATTTATAGCAATATCACCACCTGTTGTAGGAGGAGGAGAGCTTACCTATAAGAGACCTTAGATACATTGGATTCTCCCAGAGATCTATGAATCATTATAACAAAGATAAACATCGATGCTACTATAAACCAACTTGATAGTCCAAAGAAGTGTTGTTGTAGTATTATTATTGGCTGATAAAGGTGAGAAGAAGTAGGAGTAAAATAAGTAGATGATTGTGTAAAAACAAAGTCTCCTATTGCACGTATACTCAAAGATAATATAATCAAAATTAAAGGGATTTTATTGAAATTAGTAAAATCAATAGTCCTTCCAATCACTGGTGGAAGCATAAGTGGTAAATATAATGTGATTGTAGTTCCAATAAATCCTACAGCGATAATATGAATGGCAAGATCATAAAAAGCAAAGCTCTCATGAAATAAATTGAACAACAAAGCCATTGTAATACCAATATAAAGAAATAAAAAAGATAATTTTATGTTAATAGTTGTAAAGTTATAACGTGCTTTCTTTTCTCCCTGAATGAGACGACGTATTTCACCACTATTATCAAAGCCGCCAGTGATATAAACTGCACCACCAAATGTCAATGCTGAAGATAAAAATACAATATTAAAAATTATTGGAAATAAGTTATTTTCTTCGTACAACAGGATAGATATCAGACCTAAAACTATAGATACTAAAACAAGTCCAAATGAAGCAAAACCTAAGATTCTTCTAGGTCTAATGAATCCAAGGAAAGACGGTAGAGTCTTATACTCTATTCCATAAATCATGAGTATTGGAAAAAGTAGCCATAGCTGAATATAAGTTAGTGAATTAGTATTATACTCATATCCAATTGATTGAACTATATTAATTATTATTAATGTAATTATAGAGAGAGCTATGAAGTAATCTGACAGCCTCAAGAGCTTTGGCCTGACTCTCAATGCCGAGAATACAATTATTGCAAAGATGGTTATACCTGTAAATCTTAATAGATTGCTCCACTTTAGCAGATTATTATTACTCACTGTTGTTGGCAATACCTGGAGAATGGCATATATTGTTATAGAACATAATACTAATCCGAATGAAAGATATGCTAGATTTGTAGATGCAAGTGGAATATTTCTAAATCTTGGTATAATCATATAGCCTATACCCATTATAAGCAATATCAGAAAACCATCAATTTGTAATGTTTTGTGAAGCTGGAATGAATTATGAAACAGTTGGGGTAAGGCTATGCCAAAAAATGACATCATCCAAAGAGAACCAATAGACGATCCGATGAAAGCAAGGATCACTGCCGTGATTATGAACGGTTTGCTCACAGGACTATAATTGAAATTATTCGGCAAATTTAGATTAGAAAGTGTGTGTATGCATGTGCTATTTATTTTATAGCCAGGGTGGACAATCATAATGCAGTTCTAAATTTCCTTTGATAGCAGCATCACATCATAAGTTTAGAATATTTTTGGTATTTGTAAAGATTGGATATATATATATATATATATGCCGTCTGGATTAGTGTTTGAAAATAATGGACTTTCTTCATATCCCCGTCGTGTTCAATTTGTTGTTGTTCTTCTTCGTCTTCTTCTCTTTCTTTTTCTTTTTCTCTTTTTCTTTCTCTATCACTGTCAAATTGTTCGTCTATTGATTAGTCACTAATATCTCATCATTAGCGTGTATTTTGCATAATCCTTTTTTCCCTATCCAATCATATATCAGGTTGTAGAAATTTGTTTTTTTTAACAAATGAATCGTGAAAAGGCATGGTAGAAAATGTGTGTGTGTCTTCTTTTTTAGAAGGGGGTGGTCTTCAAAATATATATATATATATATGTAAAATGACAATATTTTTTAGCTAACACATTTTCACCTACTAACAACATATTTGTTAAATCATGGAGGATTAGATAATAGATTGAAATATCATGTTGGTTGCACTGGCTGGCAACATCAAACATGGGCTAAAGATTTTTATCCTGTTACCCTAGAACCTGATAATTACCTTGAATACTACTCGAATATTTATGATTTTGCAGAAGTTGATTTAAACAGTAGCAGTGTCTACAGCAGATTCCTCAATAAATTCACTTTTAAAAAATGGGCAAAAAATAGTCATGATAACTTTCGTTTTACTTTAAAATTACCACGAGAAATTATTAATAATAATGGGATTAGCCTTGGAAATTTTTTAGAAGAACTTGCGCCACTTGAAGAGAAGATTCTTGCCGTGGTAATAGAGCAACCAAGAGAATTGACTCTAAAAGATGGCCGAGAATGGCTTGAAGAGATTTTGGATATTTGTAATTATCATGGCTATTCAGCTGCTTTAGAATTTAATCATTTTTCCTGGTTTCAGGATTTGACATATCATATCTTAAAGAAGCATAATACTGCTCTAATATGGTCAGATAATCGATATCCTTTTCATCCTGTCGTCACTGCTGATTTTCTATATCTGAGAATTACTGAAAATGAAAAGAAATGGATTGAAAAAATAAAGGAAAAAGAAAGAGAAGAAGCAGATGATCTGGACTCTGTGATTGTTGTTGTTAATGCGCCTACAAAAGCAAATACTGTATTAAATGTATTAAATTTGCCTGTGAGAAAATATGGCTATAATCAATGGATTGGTAAGGTGATAATGTGTGTTGACTTGAATGCATTTTTTCCATCTTGTGAAGAGCTACGAGATCCAATGATAATAGGAAAACCACATGCTGTAATTATGACGGAGCAGAAAGAGGATATAACTAAAGGTGCAGTAGCCTCTTGTTCCTATGAAGCCAGAAATTTCGGTGTCAGATCGGCTATGTCTCTTTCAAAGGCAAAAGAATTATGTCCCAATCTTGTCTTAAGACCAGTAGACATATCATATTATCGTCAGGTTTCAGAAAAAGTTATGAACATATTAGAAGAATATGCAGACGTTTTAGAACAATCTAGTATAGATGAGGCATATTTAGATTGTACAAACAAGATGATGAGGAGAACAATGATAACTGAAACTACTGCTACTACTATCGAACAATATGCATCGACAATTAAAAAGGCAATTAAAGAACGCATTGGACTTTTAACCTCTGTAGGAGTAGCATCTACAAAATCTGCTGCAAAAATTGCATCTGATTTTCGAAAACCTGATGGACTGACTATTATCTATCCTGATCAATTACAAAAATTCTTTGAGCATCTAGGAGTTGAAAGAATATCAGGAATAGGTCCTAAAACCCAACAAATTCTAAAGGAAATGGGAACTGAAACTATAGGCCAGCTTGCAAAGCATGATGTTCAGAAATTAATAGAAAAATTTGGCAGAAAGAATGGAATTTGGATGTGGCGTGTTGCTAATGGTCGTGACGATGAGCCTGTTATTCCCAGGGAGGATCATATATCATTAAGTACTGAACAAACACTTGATTCCTTTACAAGAAATAAAGAAACGATACTCAGATACTTGAATCAATTAGTTGATGAAATTTATGAAAGAATAAGACGGCAGGGATATGAGTTTAAAACAGTAGGCGTGAAGCTTGTTAGATCTGATTTTTCAATTGAAACGAGGGAAACATCATTTTCTAATTTTCAGAATAAGCGAGAAAGTATTGCCTCTGTTATTGAAGGTTTATTGGATAGATTTTCTTTTGTTGATTCAATGACAACGACAACGACAAGAACGTTACCAACTGTTAGAAAGGTCGGAATAAAAGTATCAAATTTAGTTCGAATAGAAAAGAAGA
>DATFPS010000229.1:0-4082 GCA_035264705.1 Nitrososphaeraceae archaeon
TCACTCAAAATGAGTGTCTCCTAGACAAACGGTTTTTTTAATAGCAGGAATTTTCTCTATAATTGGCATAGCAGTAAGTATCATCATCATTGCGATTGGAGGTGGATTTTCAGGAGCGAGTACTTCTATTACTCATCCGCCAACAGATGCTGATCTATGGACAATAGGTCAGAACATTAATGATGGAACGGAGCTAAATTACTCTTTGACAATATTTGGCTCGGTCAGTTCACTTATTAATGCGGAGGTCTCAGTCAATTTTTCTGAAGGTAAAAGTGATGATTGGAAAACAAATTTCCATGTAATCAATGACACAATCGCCGAGGATACGACCATTTTGCTCTCAAAAGAGCAGTTAATTCCAAAGAATAGTGTAGAAGAAGAATTTAAGCAGTATTTTAGACTTATAGAGGACTCGATTTTGTCTATAACAGATATTGCCAGAGAACCAAAATATTTGGTTATAGGTGCCCCCTGGGATACCATTATCGTAGGCGCGTCATCGATACCTGTCAGAGTCATACAAAAAGAAAACATCAAGACAAGCGTTGGAAATTTCGATTCCTTCATTATTGGATATAAAATAGGTTCTAAAACAAGTAAGATCTGGTTAACTCACGAAGTGCCTTTGCCCGTGAAGGCAGAAGTTTACAACTCTGAAGGTGAACTTTGGTATAGATATAGACTCATTGGCATGAAACTATAACATAAAGTCTGCTACAACTTTGCATGCCTGCAATTATAAAA
The DNA here is from genome assembly GCA_035264705.1 of Nitrososphaeraceae archaeon. Classification (GTDB taxonomy): domain Archaea; phylum Thermoproteota; class Nitrososphaeria; order Nitrososphaerales; family Nitrososphaeraceae; genus JAJNBK01. Next base: position 748 of record DATFPS010000229.1, read on the forward strand.
GAAAAGAAAGTCTAATCTAGTGAATATAAACATTCTTCATCAACCAGTCTCCATAAGATTTTACTCGTTCATCTATCTTACACCAGAAATGGCAAGAGCCAGGGAGTACTTCTATCCTGCCTTTTTCGAGTATTATCTTGACCCCTTCCTTACCTTCATACATATAGGCATCTTGAGCTTGGATATTGTTGCCCATTATTTCTTTTGCTTTCAACTTGATACTTTGGCGAGGGATAGGAAATTTTTTACGAACTTTATCTACCACTATTCCTATATTTTCCTCCCCATAAGATTCTATATGGAAAATTTTTTTTGAATCAGGAAAATGTAATTGCAAATTTACATTATATCTTGATCCTGTAAAAAGAGATATCTCATTGATTTTTTGAAAGGCCTTGTTGGGATTTTTGTTTAAAATCAATTGTAAAAGATTTTTATTATGATCAATGTTTTCTCTTAATTCATCAATTAATGTAGAAAGAAGAACCATTTTCTTATTCTAATTACTATTTATTATCGAATTATATATTTACTAACCTAAATTCATCTTTTTATGCTGGTTGCTAGAAATGCATTCTATGTTTGCTTCAGATACGGATTCCGAAAGAGCTAGCAGCATAGAAGATTATCAGAACACATGTACGGAATTCATAAATGATATTAGTAGGGATTATAAGGATTGGGTAGACAGATATCAATTACCTCAAGAAGAGAATAAGATAAGAAAAGCTACGATTGACAATATTGTTAGAAATACAAATGAATGGATTATCAAATATGGTAATACTATCAAGAAAGTTGATATAATTATGAATGATGGTGTCTGCAAAATGGCAGAGAATACTGCAGGTTATCCTTTCAAGTTTGAAGTATTTGTTAACAATATGACACGCTATACCTGGCATCCTATTGGAAGTATCAAAGTAAATATTAAAGCAGTTCCTAGAAAGGGAAAACTCATTCGATTAGGTAATTATCAAAGAGATCAGCTATTATTAATCAATTCTAGTTCTACTTTAAATTATTCAATCAGTCAAGAGAGTTTGAAGTGTGCTGACTTCCTTAATGATTATGTTGTCATTAACGCGACTGAATGCAAAAAATATGATCTTGTTTCAATTACCATAGTTACTGAAGAGACTGAAGGAGACCATACAACTGAAAGCAGAGGTAATTCTACTCTAATTCTATTAACATAAGAAGAATCTCTCCTTAATATTAATTACAATATATGATTATTACACCTGCGATTTGAGATAATCTAAGACTACCAGATGTCACGGAACTCTGTATAACGTTCTTATATAAACCACCTTTTGTAACATTATATAATGCAAAGTGATTGTTCAACTAGATATATAGAGCAATGGCGTATTATTTGAGATGATATGTAATTGTATCGCCCTGATGAAAGTGAAAGCATTAATCCGATTACGAACTACACAATTTTTTCTCTGCATTCTTTATTAATATCTTTAATACTTCTTTGGACTCTAATACACTCTTTCTTGTGCTGTCTTCTAAGACTGCAACATTTGTTAATTTTTTTTCTATAATATTACATAGAGCCTCTTTAAAGTTTACCTTGCCTTTGCCAAGAGTTCTATGATCATCTAATAGTCCATTTGTATCAACTGCATGAAAGTGAATAAACTCTGATATTTCTGATAGGTCAGAGTTTTTTCCTGTTCTAATCAAGTGATGAGCAGTGTCAATGCCTCTAACTACATTAATTAAATTCCCTCTGCCATAGGAAATAACATTATAATCTATTGCATCAGAAAAATGCTCTTCGAAAACAATTTCTATTGATTTGCCACTTACTTTTTTATCTGAAGCATATTTTGATATTTCAAAAAGCGAACTCATAAAATTTTCTTTTAAAGTTTCTTTCCTTATCTCTCTATAGGACTTCAACATAGGAGCAAGCAATCCGTAAATTTTAACGGCGTTCCCGCCAACGTAATATCCTATTCTATTGGCATGTTCAGATCTTAATCTAAAGAAAGAAGGCAAATCACAAAAACTATGTAACACCAATCTAGAAATCCCTGCCGATTCCAGATAATCTATCGTTTTAAATGTATATTCTACTGCCTGTCTCCTCTCATTTTTATTTTCAGAATCAATGCTTGGTCTATGAAGTGTTTTGTGTAGAGAATTACTCATATGCTTATCTATACTATAATCTTTGATTAGTCTAAGACAGTTTGGCTTTCTTCTCACCAGACAATGTAAATGATCCTCGTTGAGTTCAACACCTGCAAAGCCATCTTCGTGTGCCAATTCAATAGCCTGAGGTGCATTATTTGCGATATATGGAGCTACAGATGTAACTATTTTAATTTCCATGTTAATTACGCACCGTTAAAATAAATTTGAAATCATCAAGTAGTTTTGTTCTCTCTTATATATGGGATCACTATTTGATATAAACAATTGCACTTCAAGATAAAGCCATATTTGTTCTTGATAATTTGAATTGTTAATTCTCAAGAACTTCAAGTACTTGATTATTATTGAATACAATAGCAGTTCTGACAAGCTAAAGGCTCTGTTAACTTAGCAAGATCTATAGCTTAGTATGTTCTAACATTGTATAGTTGAAGTATATTAGAACACACCAAGCCATAGTTACTTATGGCTTATACCTATATTTTAATTCTAGAAGCTACAGGTGTGTGCCTCTAGATCCTTAGAGCATATCATAAAACGATCTCATGTTTCCATTTGGAAATGGATGCAGAAACATGCTGATGTTGGAGACCTATTTAAGGTTAATAAGAATCAGGTAAAAATGATATTTTTGTAGATGAAACATTAATCCAGATAGATGGTAAGGATTACTGGTTATGGATTGCATATGAACCTGATATGGATTTGTGTTTGATGATGCATATATATCAAGAGAAAGGACTATTTTTGTATGTTATCAATTCTTCAAATCGTTACGGAAGAAATTTGGCAGAAAAGCCATATTCACAGATGGTGCTAGATGGTATATATGGATGCTTGTAAATGGTTAAGATTAAAACATCAAGTTTACGCTACTGAATTTTTATTTGATACTAGTCTATTATATTTGCGCTTCTGAAACAAGTCATTTCATGTCTATGAGTTATTGTTCTATGCTGATTAGACCTCATCATTGGACTTCAAACATCTAAGAAATAGATCTGAGTCATCATTTATAGCATAGGCCTATACGATTGGATTTAAGTAACAGATAGTTCTCTCATTGATTGGATATGGTCTGCTACTGATTGCTACAATAGTAAATCCATTATTGACACATAAGATTATTAATTAAAATGGAATTAACCAATCTCCTAATA
>DATFPS010000230.1:0-11027 GCA_035264705.1 Nitrososphaeraceae archaeon
AAGACATATTTCTTTCAGATATTCTTTTTAGCAGTATTGATAAGCAAATCTTGACAATATTTGCAGTCCTTATTTAGTCTTTTAATCTTACTACTGAAAATAACATGATATCTAAAGTGTAGCTTCATAACTATAAGCCCATTTTTAATCTAAATAATTATTGTTAATAATGACCTTCCTGATGCCAATAAATCTCTATAAAGAATATGTTTCTTGCATGGTATAAGTGAAGCTTTGATTCTCATTTTTGAGAAAGAAGGTCAGCGTCCTAAATAATTAAACAGCTAAATGAGTCAGTATAATTATAGTTAGGATAAATTAAAATTACTTTTTAGTTTCTATCTCTTGCTAAATCCCTAATGTCAACATAGAGAATCGAGAGATAGATTATATATTAGCTATCCTAATTAGGTATACCTAACCTAGCCTGAGAACGGGAAGTCTGGACCAGTCCTTTGGCATGTAAGACTCACAAAGACTGAACATATACAGGAACAAGCCATCCGAAAACTATCCTACCAAGCGCAACATGTCATATTGAACGATGTCATTTTTTTGAATGCGGCTTGGTAGGGCTTTAACCATTATGTCCCAAAGATTGTTTAAATATTAGGCTATCCTAATTAGGTAAGCCTAATTGAAATGTCTGGAATAACTGTCTTGCAAGATAATAAAAGAGTATTACCTCTAATACAAGAAATTGTTGATGAAACGGCACTTAAGATAATTTTATCTACAATCGATGAAGCAAAAACAACATTGCAGATATGTAATGAAAATAAATTACCTCCAAGTTCTACGTATAGAAAAATTGCAAAATTGCAGAATAACAAGTTACTATCGATTGAAAAAATTAATATTGATAGTAAAGGTAAAAAAGTTATCTTTTATAGAAGTAATATAAAGTCGATAGAATTTAACTTAAAGAAAGAAGGCTTGCTATTGCAGTTTAATAAAAATCATCATTGAATATTGGGATCCTATTCCCATAAATAACATTGCTTCCAAAAAATTCTTTAATAATAGTTCCTTATCAATTATAATCTAATAAGGTATAGACATACTCTAATCAAATTATAATTTCTGCGATATTATATTTTATAATTTTGGAAAAGAGTAGAGGACAAGGTTAATACATAGTCAACTATTAATGATTAGCAATAGTAGCAATTTTGGAGACCGCAATAACAAAAAGACTACAGAACTCAAGAGATGAAGAACTTTACATTGGTACAGCCGAAGCTGAACATATAGAAATGTATCTAAAGGCAATATGGGCTATTAGTGAAAGAAAACAAGAAGTTAAAATTAGCTCAATTGCAAAATTGCTAAATGTAACACAACCATCTGTTGTTCAGATGCTTCATAAGTTAAATAATGATAATTTAGTTGAATATAAAAAGGGCAATATTGTAGAACTGACTAGTAAAGGCAACAGAATAGGAAAACAGATGATCAGAAATACTAGGTTGCTTGAAGTGATGATGAAGGATGCTCTAAAGATAGAAATTGATGAAGAAATGGTATGCGGCATTGAACATCATATGAAAAAGAAATTTACTAATGCTCTATGTACTTTATTGAAACATCCTAGAGAATGTCCTCATGGTTATAATATCCCTTATGGACAATGTTGCAGATAATAATATTATTATCTTTCTTAGACATTTGTAAAAACTAATCTCAAGAGGGTACAATTTTTAAAAGCTATCAAAAAGTACTAACAAACAATTGCAAATGAACTTAAAATGCTATAGAACACACGGTCTGTAGTAGCAGTCTTAATCTGATTCTCATAATAGAGAATCTTCATATATAATAAATAGTCTAACTCTTCAGTTAGTCTCCTAATATGATGATAAAAACAAGTAAAGGAATGAGAGATTATAATATAAAGCTGAATTCATTCTATGCACCAAGTGGTGTTGTTATTGTTGCTTTTACAGCAGCAACTGCATTACTTGTATTGTATAATAACACATCGCCACCATCATTTGATTATAGGGTGTTTGCACAGGAAGAAGATAATAAGACTACAACTGCTGATAATACTACTAGTACCACCAATCTAAGTTCTAACACTACATTAATAGATTTTGTATCGAAAATAGAACAGATTAGGGCTCATCTGGATGCTGCCATGATGAATAAACAGGCTGGAAACAATACTCTGGCACAAGCACACACATGGCATCCAATAGCAGAAATATATTCTAGCATAGAACCTCAAATAGCTAATGCCAATATGACATTAAATCAAACTCTAGCATCAAATCTCAATGAGCTCTCACAAATGGTTAATAGTTCTACTACAGATGAATTCAATACCCAAGCTCAAAAAATAAATGGATTAGTGAACCAAACAGTGAAACAAGTTGTTCCAGTCGAAACTGCAAATAATAGCACATTTGGCTTTGCAGTTGTAGCGGATTTATTATCAATAGCTTCAGAAGAATATGGCGAAGCTATGGAAAATGGAATGATAAAGGAAATAGTTGAGTATCAAGATGGTCAAGCATTTGTTTCAAGAGCACAAGATCTAATGGTACAAACGTCTTCAACTGGATTATCACAAGAAAAGACTCCTGAGATTCAAGAAACTAACAAACTATTTTCTGATCTGAATACTGCTATACACAATAAGTCAAGTCCTGAACTAGTTGATACATCAATTAGAGCAATAATACATGAAATATCGAAATAACAGGATTAAGTGAATAAAATCTTGGAGGGGGAGAGCGAGAAGGAAATAATGCAGCAGATGAACCAAGAGAGATAGTTTCTGAAATAAGAAATCCACTAAACCAAACAATCCAAGCACACAAACAACAAAATTATGCTGAAGATGACGCTCTTGCAACACGTGCCTACCTTGATAATTTTGAATTTATAGAAGCTCCATTGGCAGAAAAAGATAAGGCATTAATGGAAAATACAGAAAGTGATGCTAAGCGAACAATTAAGACAGCTAATACAAGATAGAGTATCGATAGAAGAGATACAACAGCCTATAGATAATATAAACAACAATCTAGATAAGGCTGAGAAGCTATTCGCAGATGCATATGATGTAACCATTATTCAACCAGGTATTGGGTATTCATTCGGCATAAATTGGTTCTATATATATATTATTTTTTCTTTCATAAAATATTAAAGAAATTGCCATATAGAATTAAAAAAAAAGTTCTTACCGTCTCATAGTATTTAGTATTTTCCAAGGTATTGGTTCACAATCTATATTTACTAAAGGCTCTTGATTATGTCATAGTTTTTGATATTGCATGAGCTATTTGATTTAAAAATCAAGGAGCATTCATATCATTTATGGTATCTTTTCTAATACAATTTTTAGGTAAATATTAATACCACAGATATTGGTTTATCTTCTTTTTAACTATCTCTGCCCCTCCCCTCTTTTTATTTCTCTATTCTAGGTTCTGATACCGTCTTTAAATTGATGCATTTAGAAGTACCCATATTTTATTCCTATATATATCGTAATTTAGAATAAACAGACATCTTCTCTGTCATTATCTTTACATATCATATTAGGTTATTCTAGTTATTCAAGGTATTGACTGGATATAGCACAATACATTATTTTCTTTTATAGCGATTGTAGTGTTAATCCTAACTGCTGCATTTGGATCACCAAAACAATTAGCAGCAGACGACGAAGAAGATGACTTTTAAAAAGAAGATTCTATACCAATATGTTATTATTGGTACGACAAACTAGCAGATGGAAAATTAACATTCACAATAAATGACAATGGCTATTCAAAAGACCAACAGGCGGTTTGTGATTCTTTAGAAGAATGAGACAGCAAAACCACAGGTCTAAGACTTATTGAATCTCGGGACAAATATAAATCAGATATAAGTAAATTTTCAGGATGACGGTGGGAAGATAGCGGGACAAGCAGAACAAAAGTACGGCAGCACTTGATAACACTTTATGTGGAATGCTTTGTTTGGTGCTTATAGTGCTAAAACTTTTTGATAGAGATCAAAAATACCCTAATCTCAATAATATGCACATATGATATTAATATTATGTTTCATATATGATACTATATGAGCGAAAACAGTAATAGAAACAATGATGGTGATAAAAATTTGTCTAAAGGAGATAAAGGTATTCGAGGTGATTCAAATATAACGAATGCAGGTGATACAGCAAGAGACATAACAGATACTGGCGATGTATCTAGAGCAAGCATAGCTAAAGGTAAAGGAATTCAGGAAGATGTAACTGCAGCAGATATAACTAAAGGAACAACAGAGCATGGCGCCGTAACTCAAGGAGTAATGCAAACATATTCAGAAGACATTAATTCTGGAGAAGCAACAAACGCTGACGATATATCCAAATTAGTTAGCTCTGGAACTTCATTGACAAAACCTGAAGGTATTGATAAAACAGATATCTATTCTACATCTGACGACGGCACTAGAGATATCGCGAGAGCCCAAGAAAAACCAGTAACAAAGGTTGAAGATAAAGGAAAGGGTACATGGAAGATTAAAGAAGACTAACGATATACTTCAATGAGTCATCTTTGTAATAGACAAAAGAGGAGTTGTCGAATGTTATTGATGATGATTATTATTATTACGATCCTTTAAGGAGAAGAAAATATAGTAGGAGAAGTTAATGGCAATGAATAGTTACCATAGATCTATAACAACACAGATTTTATCAAGAGTTTTGCCATTTATATCCTGACGTAATAATCAGACAAGAGTATTACTATATGGGAATGCAATGACTTTAATTCAGACTAGAAATACGTTGTTGTATCAAGCTCATATTGGATTTGAAAAAGTCGTGTAGATATAGCTGTGGCTATAACATTAGACTCGTCTATCTATTCACTTTAACTAAGGATCTGTTACTCAATATTCAAAGGATTTCCACATTTTAAAATAGCAAAAGGACAGAATAACATTCTTTTTTATTGAAGACAGAATATATGAAAAGTAGGAGAAACAGAAAAAGAGTAAGATTACTGTAGCTGTTCATGGTATATCAGAAATACATAAGAAGATCCATATCCTAGTTGTATAATAAATTCTATTCTTCTGAAGCCTCAACATATGAATATATCCTAATGGAACCTTACTCATTTCTAGTCTGATTCATATATAGCTAATGGTATTTTTTTTAATATGGCAGCTTCTGGCATTATAACGACCAAGTTTGGTGATATTGAAGTAGAACTTTATTCAGATTCTGCACCCAAGACAGTAGAGAACTTTAAAGATTTGACAAAGAAGGGATTTTATGATGGATTGATATTCCACAGGATTGTACCAGGATTTGTAATACAAGGTGGCGATCCTTATACAAGAAATACAACTAACAGAAGTAGATGGGGAACTGGCGGTCCTGGTTGGAATATAAAAGCAGAATTTAACAAAAATACGCATAAACGTGGTGTATTATCTATGGCAAGATCCCAGGATCCAGATAGTGCGGGCTCACAGTTCTTCATAGTCTTAAAAGACTCAAACTTTCTGGATGGACAATATACTATCTTTGGAAAGGTAACTTCGGGCATGGATGCTGTTGACAAAATAGCCACTTTAAAAACCGATCATGCTGATGCACCCATTAACCCAGAACAAGCAGAGATAATAAAAGTTACTATCACCGATTAGACTCTGTCCGCGGTATATTATTTTTTGATACGGTAAATTATTAATTAATTGAAGATGTGGCTCTTATACGGTAGAACTCTAAATGCCAGAAAAAATAGATATCATATAAATGATGGTAAATGATGATGACGACTAATCATTCAATCTTCTTATTATGTCTGAGGCTATGACAACGTTGACAGAGAGTAATTAAATTGGATCGCTTGAATTTCAGTTCGGGATGTTTATGTGATTCTTTGATATGATGAATAGTTAATTTCTTCTTTGATATATTACAATCTCGGCACGTATAATTGTCTCTTTTTAAAATCACTTTCCTTACACTATCCAAGTCGATGCAGATGTTGAAAAAGTAAAATAACAGCATTTAATAATATATCTTTTTGATTTGTTGTTTTAAATTGTAAGTCAATGTGGAATTTGTTATGTTATAAGAGCGGGGTATAATGAAATTTTAATGTGAATGAGACAAAATAATATATAAATAGATAAAGATACCTCCATTTTACAATTGCTTAACAATTTCTACAAAAAATGATGCCAAAATCTATTAGAATTTTTCAAAAAGGTTAGTTATTTATCTTATGTATCCATAGAAAGAGCAATCCAAAGACCGTATTCCCTACAGGCGCTTTCTAAACCAAGTCTTCAACTATCTTGACCATAGCTTAAGGGTGAAAGCCTTATGAAGCATAGCTATTGGTATAAGCGGATCCCTTCTGAATCTAATTCTGTTTGTTAGATATCAATCGGTGTTCTAGAATGGACTACTCTTTTATTTTAAATCTCTTGCATTCACACCTGAAATGATGACATGAACTAAAACCTGTATGAGGATCAGGTTTGTTCATTCGATGCTCCCATAATGCATGTTCACAGCTCGAACAATAATTCAGTTCAGTAGATGTCATAAATAAAAATGTCACTTTTGGATATTTATTTGTAAAGATTTTTGATTGGCTGTTTTCATTACTTTTTTAATATACTATGAACACTTATGATATAACTATAGCAAAAACAAAACGATCATCGCATCAGAATACAGTACAGAGAAATATGTTTAATTCACTGTGAAAATCAAATAAGATCTACAAAGATATTTATGGGTATTCCATTAGCTCGTAAGCCAATCCTCATTTTCCCTTGGCCATACTCCACATCTCCAATAGAATCTTAAAGTCCTCTTGATGCAAGATGTATGTGAGATGATTTCAAATTGATTTTATATGTTCCAATGCCTTCATTATAAGTGGCAGACACAAACTGTACGGAGCCATCATTTACTAATTCAAACAATTCTCTGCAAACTGGATTGACAATCTTCCATGCTTCCTCTGAAGTGAGATCATTTTTCAATATTGTAACTTTCAATGCCATACATTACTAAGGTTTCCTCATGATAGCTTGTCAATAATAAAAAATAATATAAGCAATCAAAAAGTTAATACAAAATGTCACATCTCCAATTAAAACAAACCATGCAAAAGAATTATCCTGATTGGTCTGATAATGTGAAGAATGGCAGATATCAAGTAGTATATTTATACGTTCAAGGGAAATGAATATTTAAAATACACTTCTAGAGTATAAACAAGAATTTTTGTAATATAGAAGGAGCTTGAAGAAATAAATTAAAATAATAATCTTTCATAATCCCGTAGCTTCATTACTAGTTTAGTTTTTTATCCTTTAGTTTTATTATTAAATTTAATTCTATTATTAAAGGGAATTTTCTGTACACTATTAAGGTATTGCTTTGATGTCCTCTTAAGATTAGTTACCTGCGCATCTAGTAAGTTTTTCTATGATTGATCTGTGCTGAGGATATCTCTCTATCAGTTTTTTTCTATCACCAAGTTCAAAATCTAAATGGTCATATCCTGGCGATACAGTACATCCTATTAATGCATATGAAGATGTATCATTTACAGTTGCAGCGAACCAAGATTCAGCTCTTACCTGAAACTGAAAAAGCTCACCTTTTTCAATGTTACTCCCTAGATTGACTTCTGATAGATTCTCCATTTTATTGATAGTATATAAGGTTACAGAACTGCCAATGTAAAAATGCCATATCTCATCAGATTTTAATCTGTGAAATGCTGAAAATTGAGTCCCATCTAGCAAATAGTAAATCGACGTTGAAATTGAACGTTTACCATCAATTTCGGATGGCAAGATGATGGTTTTATCAGACCTATATGTTTCTTTATAATATCCTCCTTCTTCAGGAAGTTCAGAAAGATCTAGTCTCTCTTTCAGATACTGAGCCTTTTTATTATTCAAGTTAGATTGTATTCATTAAACCTGTGAATTTAAGCATTGATACAATGAAAATATGTATATAATCTATATCTATTTTCACCATAAAATATATATATTGAAAGAAAATTGCTCTAGATATCAATGAATTATGGTATATGTTTTTAATATCCCAACTGTTTTAAGAGACTTTTTCGTATTTTATGGAAATGTCAAATAAAGATGAGGACAATGTGATAGATGTCACATTTAAAAAGATAGATGACGAAGAAGAAGAAGAGGAGGAGGAGCAGGTAGCACCCGAAACATTACAAATAGTAGAAGAACGTGTTGTTAGCATAGATCCAAGCTCTGTTATTCAAGAAGCGGAAGGTGAAGATATGGATGGAGAAGATGAAGATATACTAACAGATACAAATGATGATGACATATCAGAACAACAACAAAAAGAACAATCAGTTCAGATAGAAAAGTTAGCTCAAGGATTTCATACGTTACAAATGCACTATGATGAGATCAGGAATCAATTTAAAAGCATAAATGATCTTCAATCCCAGGTAAAGAAATTACAAGTACAGATGGATGATATAATAAATACTTCTAGGAATTCGAAAAAAAGAAAAGTAAGAAAAGTAAAAAGTAAAAAGGCATCATCATCATCTCCTACTAAAAAAATAGGTAAAAGAAATAAAAAACAAAGAAGATAAGAAATATTTATAGAATCATATTTTTTATCAACAACTAAAATATTTTCTAACAACGTCTTTTCTTCATGCGGCTTTTCTTGTCCATATGAAATAGACTGAAACCTTATTATTATTATCTTTCCCACAGTTACTGTATTTTTAGAAGAAATAAAAATAAAATTTATAAGCACATCTTCAATAACAAATACATATTTCTAACTTATATTGATAGCTCGAAAATGGCATTTCTCACATCTTGACTGCAAAATCAGATTTATTTTGTTTTATTTTATTTTATTTTGTAGTTTGTGATAAATTTCATCAACTAATTCAATGATAGTTACTTTAGAACACGATGTCTTTGTATCATATTAGTTAAAAAAGATGATTTTATATATTGTCAAATACCCTTTATATTAAATGTCTTCGAAAACTAACTACGAATACTCGAACCCGAATGTCGAAACTTTGACAAGAAATAGCGATTCTATTTTATCTCCCATATTCATTCTCTGTGAAACATGTCACTGGTGCGCTACATACTTTGATAAAAATAGACTATTGCCTGAAGGGAATGAGTATAATAACAAATGCCCTGAATGTTGTAGTGTTGGTACATTATCAAGTTTCCCTATATCATCTAATGAAGCTTTTACCTTTAATTATACCCACAACCGAGGAGTAGAATTAGAATTTAGTATTAGAACAGACATAAAAAAAGAAAAAAGAGGTAAAGAACAAGGAGCCTAAAGCAATGTCAGAAGAAAATAACAAAGAATTACAACAACCACGAGAAGAAGAACAAATAAAAGAATCAAAAACCACGAACGGAAAGAGCAGTAAAAAATTAAAGGAGTTGGTGCTACCAAATGATTCAAATGTAGCAAAGGGCAATGTATAGGAGAAAGTATACCTCGAAAGCATTGTGGCCAGTTTAACAAAATAATAAAGTTTAACCATTTTTACTATATATTATTGCAGGTTTTGATGCGAAATAAATAAAATAGCACAGAAAAGTGTAATACGCTTTTTAGATAATAGTAACTATTTGTACAAGTCAGCAGGGCGTTAGCAAGCCATAAAGTTAAGGCAACGGAACTTGATATTGACGATATGGTTTCTTCACTTTATTAAAGGAGTAAAATTAACTTACTAATAGATGAAGGTGAATGACGATGATGATTATTCGATTATTCAAATATTAAAAAAGCTCTGCTTCTGCAGCTATTTTTACTGAAGGCAATCATGATATAATAACGATCACACTATAATTTTAGCGTGTCATTACCCTTAATGAACTTCACGAAGAAAAAAAGAAGATTATAAATGCAATAAATATAGGATATCTAAATGACTTATGTTCTGAATATGACTATTTTCTTCTTCTAATTTTTTCATAAAATCTATTGGTAAATTCCAGGATACTTTCATCTGTTTGCTGGTCATTTTTTCGCATATAATAATAAAGCTCTTCGATAGCAGCATGGTGATCTATACCAATATTTTTTGCAATTTCTAATGAAACAGACGATATAAGCAATTTACGAAGAACAATATCAGGTCCATAATTTGCAATATCAGCAGATAATTCTGCTAATGTATTCTTGAAATTTGAATCAATGTATTTATCTTTAGCTTCACGTCTCTTAAGTGAAAATGATACTCCCATCATCCGTTGTTTCATATGAATATTTTCTACTATTTCGATAAATAGTTCATTTATCTCAGGATTATTAAATAGGGCTTCAGTTAGTAAGTCAGAAGCATCTTGTTCACTTATCTGCATCCTGTTAGATAATGTGAATAATATATGACATGCAGCACATCCATTTTCTTTGACTATTGAAGGATCGGAACGCAGATTGTTTATCTCGCTTAAAACTATTTGTTCTGCAATCGCCTCTCTATTATGCGTAGACATATTGTCATTTACTAGTATATGCCAAGCAATCTAAAAATCAATCCACTGTCATTTTTATATTTTGCCTCATCAACAACTAAATTAGGATTATCACTCTAGGAGAATTCTTTGTTTGGAAAAATAGCCGTGAAACCATAACGAGAGGCTATTGATAGTCATTATATATTTATACAATTTTTTCATAAAATCTTTGTTTTTATTCAATTTCGCTGGTTTTTTAGTGAGTTTCGTATATATATATCAAAAAAGTATATTAAAAAAAGTAAAATACATCATTTACGTATAAATGATATGTCGTCATTATCACCTAGATTCAAAGGGGTAAAATATGCAGGAGTATTGTATGGAGTAATAGCAGGTTTGATTGCCACTTGGTCAATATCTACTGCTATAGCGATAGCCGAAGTAATAATTGGTTGGAAAATAAGTACTTTTTATTCAATATTGGGTCTTAGCTCAGGATTAACAGATAATTTTGCTACCGCTGCATA
>DATFPS010000231.1:0-2778 GCA_035264705.1 Nitrososphaeraceae archaeon
TATTGGCTCTAGTGATAATCGCATCTCCTGTTATAGGAGCAGCTCTTGTAGGCATATTACTAGGAATAGCTCTGTTAATAATAGGCATTGAAATCATAGCAAGAGGTATCTCTGGAAGAAAAATATCATTAGCACGATCTTAGGTGGATAGAGAGACACAGACATCCCAATTTTCCTAAATATTTAAGATTATGTATTCTCTTTCAAATCCTGATTATGTCATGTCTTTTTAGCATATATATTTTCAGATAATTCTACTAAGCCCAGATATGTTATATCATAATTCTTTGACTAAATCATTTTACACTGTGTAAGTGGATTACATACACTAGTGTATTGCATCCCACCGAACCCAGACCAACGCTCATCTAACTTTGCACTTATTAATAACGGAATGAAGTAATGGCTCCACTAATCAGGTCGAATTTGATTCATAAAGCCTTGGGCCCAAATTTTGTGTCGATAACAATTCACAAACGACCGGCCCATTTTGATAACTGTCGATGGTTAGGTATCGTCGTTTCTTTTCTGTTGCAATGATAATTCTAATAGCTTTCTTGTTTGTTCAATACCATATACAGGTAGAGTTTTTGGATCAAGAAGACCTGTCTGAACCAAGAGCGATGCTTGATCCCAATAGATATGCTCATGTGCTATCTTATTATCACTGTTAAACTTCATGACCACAACAAGTGGTAACTCTACATGCCTACCTATTGGTGGTATCCCAGGAAGCATGATTTTGATTTTTCTGTTATGTGTAAAACATATAATGAGCTCATCTACAACCTGACCTTTATCTACAGTACGAGAGAGACGTTCAATCTTTGTATCAACAGGCATTTTACCAACAAAATCATTTTTGTAAAAGTTGTAGACTCCATCATAGCCTATTCCTCCAGTTAATGTAGGTACATGGTGTACATATGGCTCTTTAACCATTGTCTTCATTGTTGCGTCTACATCATGATCTTCGAATTCACACTTTACATGTTTATCAAATATTGCTCCCAAGTCAGGAGGATGATCTAGTCTATTGTTTTGCTTTGGATCATTGCTCATACCATTCACTTCCTCTTCTTCTTATAAGCAAGAATAGAGTTCCTTATCTGTATTTTGATTTATATTATTTCTTAAAGAACTTATGCTTGTATGCAATTTGGTAACTGGAAGAAATGGATAAGTAAATTTGTCAAGAATAATAATGATGATAAAAAAGAAAAATCTGAAGAATTACAAGATCCTTCTTCAACAGCACCATCATCAATATCAACAGAACTGCTACAGCCAAGCCAAGAGATAACAAGGAAAAATGTCACTTACAACAACAATGGTACAGTAAGGCTCTTTCCAATTAATAAAATATGTTACCCACTTCCTGATTCTTCCAATCTTATCGTGGAAGAGAGTGAGAGGAGAGAAGCTTAAGATGTCTTGAAGTAAAGGGATATTAAATTGGAATATGCAGCAAAGAAGAATAATAATATCTGCTCTCCTTATTTATATACGACTAGTGTAACTCTTTTACCAAATGAATGCATATGCTTATGATTTAGCAACTTTAGTTATCATTGTATTAAGTGTATTAATGTTTGCTATTTTCTCTGCATGGTTGTACTTCCTAATTTATACAATAATATCTTTCAAACGATTGCCAAAATTAGAATCTATAAATCAACAACAAGATGCTATTATTAGGGATGAATTTCCCAAAGTGAGTGTAATTCTTCCTGCACGAAATGAAGAAAAATATATTGCAAAATGTCTTGATAGTTTACTCAATCAAAGCTATCCTAATTTTGAAATAGTTGCTATTAACGATTCCTCATCTGATAGAACAGATGAAATAATTCAAAGGTATCATATCTTAAACTCTAAAGTGGTAGCAATTAATGCAGAATCTAAACAAGAAGAAGGATGGATTGGAAAGAATTGGGCATGTTATCAAGGCTACCTAAACTCAACAGGAAAGATATTCCTGTTCACAGATGCAGATACAGTACATTCAAGATCTATAATGTCTTTAGCAGTATCATACTTGATAAAACAAAATCTTGATGCTCTTACTGCAATACCCAGGATAATATCAGAAGAGGATATTTTGATGAAGATAACATTGCCACTACTTTGGACTCTTTCATATGCAAAGTATTCAGCATTACGTGCAAATAATCCAAAAAGTAAGACAGGATATCTCTTTGGAAGTTTTTTTATAATAACTAGAAAAACCTATGAAGCAGTTGGTACTCATAAAGCAGTAAAATCCGAGATCGTAGAAGATGGTGCCTTAGGAAGAAAAGTAAAAGAAGAGAAATTCAAATTGAAAGTAGTTCGTGGAGAAAGTTATGTCGAAGCAATATGGGCAAGAGATCTTAATACTCTGTTAGATGGACTTCGTAGATTGATGATTCCGCTATATCAAAGGGAAAGAAATAGTGCTTTGTTGATGATTATTTCTTCATTCCTTCTGTTAATGCTGCCTTTTATTCTGTTACCATTTTTGTTGTTTAATACCACTCTTTTCTTCATTTATAGTTATTCTGTCTCTGTAAACGACTTTTTGCTGTTAATTGATATGGCAACCATCGCTCTCTTACTTTCCACTAGTGCCATACAATCAAAGTACGCCCTTTTTCAAAACATGTTGTATGCTCTAGGTTCTCCTTTAGCTGGTGTAATCATCTTGTTTGCATTCGTATCATCAATTCTTGATGCTACTAAGAAAAATGCTGTTAACTGGAAAGATAGGCAATACATTATCAAATAAAGTCATTGAGA
>DATFPS010000232.1:0-2236 GCA_035264705.1 Nitrososphaeraceae archaeon
TTGATTCGCGATCTAGAGCGGACATTGTAGGTTATCTAATGGGTATTAGTATGATGCCGGAAAGCATAGGAGTACGAAAAAGACCAGAAGGTGTTCTAATTAAATTTCCAAAGAGCGGCCTTTCTTATGGCTGGCGTAAAAAAATAGCAAATAAACTTGGAATTGATCAGCTGTCAACTGTCAAATTGAATAATATAGTACAACAGAAAGGAGGTTATGAGGGGTTTAAAGTAGAACTCTCTAGATTGACTCGCGAGATCGGAGTACGTATCGATCCTCATGTAACAACTGATATTCATAGAGTATTTAGAATGCCAGGTACGTTGAATAGCAAAAGTGGACTAGCTAAGATGAGATGTGACGATCTTGAAATATTTGATCCCTTTATCAATGCGTGTCTTTTAGGAGAAAACGAAGTTAGTATAGATGCTAAAGCATATGTAAACCTAAAACTAAAAGGCCAGTCATTCAAAATAAAGAAACAAACCGAAAGATTACCATTATACGCAGCAGTTTATTTAATCTGCAAAGGAATTGCAGAGTTGAGTTAAACCCATATTAAATCTGCGTTGAGTTGCCATGCTTTATGATATTATGTGCTTTTAAGTATAACTAAGTATATATCAAAAAATATATATAAAAATAAAATAAATGCCAAATTAGTTGGTTACGCTGTGATTGATGCTTACGATGGCAGTGGACAGCTGATAGTAAACGGCAAGGAAACTTTTTCACAAATGTTCTTCGAACAATACAAAGATAACAATGTAGTAAACTTAGGCTTGTCGTTGGCAAAACCTGCATTAATCTCAGCTCCATTAACATTCAATGAAGCAGACACACGTTACATGTTTAATTCTGACTTTGCTGATCCCGAGAGAACAATCTCAAAGTTTTTCAAAGATTTTGGTTCATGGAGTTGTGGGAGTATATTTGAATGGGAGGGTGATCACACCAAAGTATATTATGGCATAATGAATGAGGTAAATGGAATAGCAGAAAACCATTATGTTTCTATAGAGGTAGATAGTAATAGTTGACAACACTTGTGGTGGACAATCTTTCACCATTTACAGGTGATATACTTGATTGTATGATTAAATTAAATGAAAAATATATCTACAAAAAATATTATGAAGTAGATAATATTTATGATAATAGTATTTTATATGATAAAGTTATCTTATCTGGAAGACAGAAGAATATTAAGGAGATTAATATTGTAAATTCAAAAATAATAAGATATTGTTTTCAAACTGATAAGCCAATATTGGGAATTTGTTATGGTGCAGAAATAATTGCATTAACACTTGGAGGATCCATTTATAGAATGGATGATCATGTTCAGGGCACAATTACAGTGAATATTTTGAGACCAAATTCTTTGATACCTAATAGGACTTCAGTCAATGTTTATGAAAGTCATAGATATAGCGTAGCAAAATTACCCAAAGATTTTGTTTCACTTGGAAGTTCCAATATCTGTAAATACGAAGTTTTCTCCCATATAAAAAAGAGGATTTTTGGTACGCAATTTCACCCTGAAAAAAGTGAAAGAGATGGTTTTGCATTATTGTCAAAATTCGTGCAACTATGATGAAGTTAGTAAGAAGGATTTTATTTTCCTTCAAACTTTAAATAAATGAATCATATTGCAATCACAGCCAGATAACTCCATTTCCTTGCCTTTGGTAAGAGAAGAGCAAGAAAATATCTGTTTTCCTTTGGTAATTAATGTTGTTTCACAGTACTGGGGTGAAGAGATACCATTAACAGAAGCAACAGAGATGGCAAAGAAATATCCTAGAATTAGAGGATCTATAATGATGGAAGGAATAGAGCTTGCAGAAAGACATGGTTTTATGACATTTATTTATAAAGGCTCATTGAAGGATATAAAAAAGAGAATATCCCAAGGCATTCCTCCAATAGTTATTCTACCCGGTATTCGTGAAACTGTGCAACATGCAACTATAGTATCTGGCTATAATTCTGAAGAGAACAGAATTCTAACCTATATACCAGAACCTGATACTATAGGCGCCATTCCAGAACGAAAGTTTGAACAAGATTGGGATCAAGAGGATATGATTACGTTGATACTCATACCTAAAGATATGGAAGATATTTTCAAAAATGAAAATCTCAAATTTAAAGATTCAAACAGACTATGTTTTGAAGCAGAAAAATTACGAATTCAAGATAAAACAAATCTTGCTATTGAAAAGCTACTTCA
>DATFPS010000233.1:0-5566 GCA_035264705.1 Nitrososphaeraceae archaeon
TATTATATAGTCTCTGCCTAAAAAAATAAAGAAGTACCGCAGTTACTCCCGTTGATAATATTATCACAGATACAAACCATGCAATATCACTTATGATCAAAGGCTATTTGAGATTATATTATATTTACTTACATATATATAAGACAATCAATTAAAATGAAGATTCTTTTCATAGTACTATAATGCTTATTGTAATCGGTGCCCTATCTCTATCTGAATTATTTTACAAAAATGATGGTTGCTGAACCCTTCTATCAGCAATGCTCAAATCACTCCGAGCCTTTTCCATCATAGCTTCACAGTTTTTACAAAATATTACTTTTTGATTAGATCAACTAGTAAATAAGAAGGAACTTATAGTTGTGATTTAACCACAACTCTTACAATAAGGAACTAACCTCCGATGACTTCGTGCCTCAAGTTGAATGATGATAAGAATGCCGCATTTCCAGGAGCTTCGGACGTGCCAGAGGTAACTTCAGTAATTTGTAGGAGCTGGAGAAATAAAAAAGAATTTGAAAACGCATAAATCTTCCTTTCTATGAGTATGTGTATCTTAATACATAAGATTAGCTTGAATTTTATATTATTTCAGTATTTAGGATAACCTAGAAAATAGTACCATTATTATGATTATAATCATTGTTTTTTGAAACTGATATAGTGCATCATCATCATCACCATCAATTGAACGTTGGCAGGTTTGTCATCACGAATAATATTATTTAATTCATGCTCGGTAATTTGATATAGGTTTTCCTTCATTTATTTAGTGAAAATATATGGCAGTAGAAGAAGAAAGACTTGTTAGCCATGAGATTCATTTAAAGCAACGTCCAGTAGGAATGCCTACTGAAAGTAACTTTGAGCTTGTTAAAGTAAATATTTCAGATCCAAAAGATGGTGAATTCTTGGTACGCAACATATGGATGTCAGTAGATCCCTATATGCGTGGACGTATGAAAGAAACTAAAAGCTACATACCTTCATTTCAATTAGGAAAACCTCTTGAAGGTGGATGCGTAGGTCAAATTATAAAATCTAAAAATAATCGATTTGTATTAGGTGAATATGTCCTAGGAAATTTCGGTTGGAAAGAATACTGGCTCTCCAATGATAGTAACGACGTTATGAAGATTGACCCAAATATGGCACCAATCCAATGGTATTTGGGTATATTGGGTATGACAGGTCTTACGGCTTATGTTGGACTTTTAAAAATTGGTGAATTAAAGGGCAATGATGGTGATAATAATGTCATATTTGTCTCTGCAGCATCAGGAGCAGTAGGTTCTGTAGCATGCCAGATAGCAAAGATAAAGGGCTTTCGTGTTGTAGGAAGTGTTGGCTCACAAGAAAAGGTAAAGTGGCTAGTTGATCATGCTGGAATAGATTATGCTTTTAACTACAAAGAAGTAGGAGAAAATAACATTTCATCTGAGTTAAGAAAGGCTTGCCCAAATGGGATTGATATCTATTTTGATAATGTTGGTGGAAAGCATTTAGAGGCAGCCATTGATAATATGAAAGTATTTGGTAGAATTGTACTTTGTGGAATGATATCACAGTATAATCTCTCTTCTCTTCCTGCAGGACCTTCTAATCTTTTTTCAGCTATAACTAATCGACTTAAGCTTCAAGGATTTATTGTTAGAGATCATTACAATATGCTAAATGAGTTTTATGCTGATATGTCCAGATGGATCAGTCAAGGAAAGATAAAATGGAATGAAACGGTGTTTGAAGGTTTAGAAAATGCACCTAAAGCTTTCTTGGCACTATTTAAGGGAGAAAACACTGGAAAAATGCTCGTTAAGATTGGACCTGATGCATTAGTATAAAATAATTTTTTATAAGATGCTATTCACAGATGCAGTAAAGTAATGACATTTACATCGTGCGAAAACCCTGCTGACACTTTTTAAGATTTTATACTAGAGGAGATTCGGATATTGGGGGGGTTGACTTCCGGTATGTAAAGCGAGCAAACTAATTCACATAAGAAATTTTGAATAGCAAAAGAAAGTTTACTTTAGCATATCCTAATGATGAAATTGCAAACTTTTATCAGCTATTTACTTAGAGAAAGATATTTTCTAAAGAAATTCGACGTTCATATTTAGTACATATACAACAATATTATTACCGGATACACTGAACTCAAATACTGTGTATTGGAACAGTTGGAAACAGATGACAGCAGAGGTAACGAAGCGGTAGCAATGATAACAAAATTGATAACAGGTGGTAACAATAGTTTTAAGCTCGATTATGCTATATATTTCTTGAAGATATAAAATATACAACAATCTTAACAAGATAGGAAAGAATAAGACCTGTTTTAAAGCATTACACCAAGGTAAAACTAAACATGAGACAGCAAGAGAGGCTAGAATGTCATTTAGAGATACAGAAGTGTTTTAAACAAGCGAGTTAAAGAGAAGATTGAAGGATTGAGAGAACAACAAGGGAATCCTGAGAAAAACCATCAACACCAGTTTAGACAAAACATAAGATGTACATAATTATTATGCAACATGCTATATTATATCCCGTTGAAGTAGACGACAATATTATTCACTATCGATTGGGGTAGTCGTCAACATTGCAGTATAATTATAATTGATTTTATTTCTATAGAATCTGTAGAATAACTAATTTTGTAAATAGTGTTTAATTATTAAAGTGAGTTGCATATTACAGTTTGCAAACTATGATAGACAGAAATGCCAATAGAATCCGAATAGCTACTAGAATCTCAAGTAGGATAGGTAGTCTTATCTGTTGAAGCCATTTAGCAGTTCATTAGTCTTTTTTGTTTTGTTCAAAGTAATGCCTGCTTTTTCGAAGTGAGGCCAATATTGTTGTCAATTCTGTCTTGGATTCTAGCTAATCCATACGCAACATCAATAAAAGAAAAAGCTAAAATAAAAATAAAAAAAGCAACAGAATCGTTCTCTGCATGCAGAGAACTAATCCCATCGAAGTCACTAGTTGAAATTAATTAACTAAGGTGATACTTTGGGAATATTAAAGAGTAAAATTCATGCTGTTGTTGTTGTTGGTCTAGTTAACATACCTATCGAAAAAAACCATCAAGCAATTCTAAGAATCAATATTTTTTTATCATTATTTTCCTCATTGTACTTTATACATTTTGGATAATTGCTATCATGTCAATACAATCTCCTCCTTTGATAAATTGACAAAAGAAAGTCTAGCCTAAC
This sequence comes from Nitrososphaeraceae archaeon, assembly GCA_035264705.1. Lineage (GTDB taxonomy): Archaea > Thermoproteota > Nitrososphaeria > Nitrososphaerales > Nitrososphaeraceae > JAJNBK01. The sequence continues at coordinate 3,228 of DATFPS010000233.1, forward strand.
TTAAAAGAACTAATTGTCTAACATGGAGGGAGAAAACACCTTTTATATTATGAATTGTTGATATCACATATATTATTGCCAGCCACCAATACTCCTACTATCGATTCTGAGAAGACTCAGGTACTGCATGGGTTTGAGAAAACTACCGAGGTAATAATTAGATTCTTGTATGGTGCAGAGGATTATATGAATATCTGTGCAGACTATACTTGGCCATCCGTAGCAATGAGTGTAGAAGTGTTTAAGAAGGGATTTTATGAACTTAAAAAAAGGAATGTCAAGTCAAGATTCGTAACAGACATCACAAAAGACAATATTAAGTATTGTAAAGAATTAATGCAAATATCAGAACTTCGTCACCTTGATGGAGTTAAGGGAAATTTTGGAATAAGTGAAAAAGAGTACACGGCTTCGGCCACGATGCAGGAAGCGGCTCCTTTGCAACAAGTCATATATAGCAATGTTAGATCGATTCTTGATCAGCAGCAGTATGTGTTTGAAACTTTATGGAGTAAAGCAAAACCTGCAGAACAAAAGGTAAGAGAAATTGAAGAAGGTCTTGACTTGGGAGAGACAGAGATAATCCAAAGTCCAAAGAAAATACTTGAATTATTTATAAACATGATAAAATCAGCTAAAAGTGAAATACTATTGATTCTGCCTACAATCAATGCCTTTCTTCGTGAAGAGCGCATAGGTGCAATAGAACTTTTAAAGAAATTGGCCGCAGAACATGATGTAAATGTTAGAATCATAACTCCAAGTAACGATGATGTTGAAAAGATACTGCAAAATATAGTATCTGTAGCAGTGAGAAAAGAGCAACAAAAAAACCAGAAGAAAGAGAAAGGTTTTGAAGTACAACGTAGTAATATTCAGTTTAAAGAAACTGCGATGACTACAGTTACCATACTAGTTGTTGACAAAAGAGAATCTTTGGTAATGGAAAAGACAGATGATTCTAAAGAGAACTTTATTGAAGCAATAGGATCGTCCACTTATTCCACTAGCGAACCAACAGTTATGTCATATCTTTCAACCTTTGAGGGTTTATGGAGGCAAGCAAAATTGTATGAAGAGTTAAGGGAAGCAAATGAACGACTACAGATTCATGATAAGATGCAAAGAGAATTTATCAATATAGCAAGTCATGAGATGAAAACACCTGCTCAAGCCATTCTTGGAACTAGTGGGTTGTTGCAGTATTATCCAGAAAGAAAAGACGAATTGATAGGAATAATACAAAGAAATGCCAAAAGACTCCAGACACTCATTGCTAACATATTAGATGTCACAAGAATTGAAAGTCAGACACTAATACTAAACAAGGAGAAATTTAATATCCGTGACGTAATATCATCTCTCATAGAGGACCACAAGGACAGGACAAAAAATAGCAATATCGAATTAATCAATAAAAATAATAATAATAATAATGATCCCATCATTGTAGAGGCAGATAAAGATCGGATAATTCAGGTTCTCTCCAATCTGTTAAGTAATGCGATCAAGTTTACAGATCAAGGGAAAATATCTATTAATTTATTTGAAAAGAATGATGATAACAACCACAAGGAGGATGGGAGGAGAAAAGAAGTCATTGTAAGTGTTACCGATACGGGTAGTGGAATAAACAGTGAAATTTTTACAAGGCTATTTTCTAAATTTGCTTCAAAGTCCTATCAAGGCACTGGTTTAGGGTTGTTTATTTGCAAAAGCATTATACAAGCGCATGGTGGAAGGATATGGGCCGAAAACAATGATGTCAGCGAAGATAAGAGTGGTGGCGCAACTATTACATTTAGTCTGCCTGTTGCCAGCGACATAAATACGACCGATGGAGATAATTAAGCTATGAATAATAATAAGAGAATTTTAGTTGTAGACGATGAACCTGATCTCACTCAGGTTTCTACCTTGGCTTTGGAGTATCATGGATTCAAAGTCGATTCATTTAATGATCCACAAGAAGCATTATCAAAATTTAAGCCAGGTTCGTATGATTTGATTATCCTTGATATAAAAATGCCGAAGATGGATGGTTTTGAATTATATCACGAAATAAAAATGAAAGACAACAACGCTAAAGTCTGTTTTCTTACAGCAAGTGAATTATATTATGAGGAATTCAGAAAGAAAGAGTACTGTGCGTTGGATAGAAATCTGTTTATTCAAAAGCCAATAGATAATGAAGACCTAGTAAAAGAAATAAACAAAATGTTAAAGAAGTGTTAACGAAGTAAGAATACATCCTGTGTGCGCATGAGAAAGATAAATACTTGTATTAACGGTCCACAAACTAAGAGTGGATTACATACATAGTGTGTTGCATCCCACCA
>DATFPS010000234.1:0-6341 GCA_035264705.1 Nitrososphaeraceae archaeon
TTGTTGATGGCACTGTTGCTAGAGTAACAAAAAGTAATTCAAAAAGAGGATCATTTCTCGATTCTTCATTAGATAAACTGTCCGAAGTTGCTGTATTCTTAGGTTTGGCTATAGGCGACCTGGCAGAACCACTATTATGTATGATTGCACTATCATTATCGCTTATTGTAAGCTATATTAGAGCCAAAGCAGAATCATTAGGAATCGAACTAAAGGGAATTGGGATAGGAGAAAGAGCAGAAAGACTGCTTATCTTGGCATTAATAGGAATGATACCAATTCCTGGCGCTATGCAGTGGGCAGTGGTTATAGTGTCAATAATTGCAGGTATAACCATAGTCCACAGGATGGTAGTGACATATAAGAAGATGTAAATTATCTAAGTCTCCCAGCCGTCCGTCGATCTAATTCAGATCTAACTTTTACTATGCCCCTATGCACAGCACATGAGACACAATAAAATTTTACATCGGTGGACGGGGCGATATATGCTCCTTGTGCTTTAAGTTCTTTGGCCAAAGTTGGTTCCACAAGAGTAATCCTTCCTGTAACTTTCTTTGCTTTGTCACGGGGAACCATTGCGCCACATTGACTACAATGTACAGTACCAGAACTGCCTTTTCCACCTTTAGTACGTCCCCTGCTCGTTCTCTTCTTCGGCATGCAATTAAATAAATTCTTTGTCTATCCTTTAAATCTTATGATAGTTATCTCAGAAAATTAATTACATTGTTGATAAGCCGTGCTAAAATTAAAAGAAGGTTTTCTGTAATTATATTTCATATGACTATATTGCATGATTGAATTATATAAGGTCATTGATAAAATATCAACGAGAAAACTTCGAATTTAATTTCGACTGTATACATTGTTAGTTGGTGTGATAACTGCAAGTAAATGATAGACATGTAATTGACAGGTAGAATAAGGAGATTGGCAGAATTGGAAACAATTAAAAGGTTCTAGGATATTGACATGCATACGTATCACGACAAAGGCTTTTTTTTGAATCAGAATCATATCAATGTAAATCGTTAAAAACACTTTCCTTTCAATATTTTACATGAAAATAGCAGTAGCATCCCACATAGTATTGGATACAATTCAAGATATGAAAGGAAGGATTACCGAAAGCCTAGGAGGGCCAGCATGCTACTGCAGCTTAATAGCAAGGCAATTTAAATTTAAAGTAGAACTTGCAACAAAAGTAGGGAGGGATTTTTCTGAAGATAGCAGGCTTATGCTGCGTAATCATGGCATTATTATCAAAGATACTCACATTACTGACAGCCCTACAACAAGATTCCGAATTGTTCTAAAAAAAGAAAGTAGAGACCTATTCTTGCTGGCAAAATCTTCTCCAATAACAATTGAAGATATTAGAGAAATCAAAACCGATTGTTGGATAGTCAGCCCTGTAATAGACGAACTTCCTTATTCTGTAGTTAAGGAAATAGTAAATGATAATAACAACGTGGAGTTTGTTATGCTTGATCCACAAGGTTATATCCGTACTACAACTTCCGATGGACGAATATCACTCCTTAGTGATTTAAAAATAGATATATCTGGAATATCAGCAATAAAAGTAGATCCACAAGAGCTCTCTGCACTCGCGGGGGGTCGTAAAGGAATTGAAGGCATGCAATTTCTTCAAGCCTGTAAAGGAGTTAAGTTTGTCATATCTACAGAATATCGAATTGTACGTCTATTATATAACAAGATGCATTATTGGATAAATCTACCCGAGGTAGATACGCCTTACTCTACTGGTATTGGAGATATTTTATCCTCAGCCTTTTGTTGCGCATATTTAAAAGAAAAAGATCCAGTATGGGCAATTTGTTTTGGAGCTGGTGCCGTAAGGGCTGCTCTAGAGACAAATTTAGAGGGTATAGATAAAATACCGTCAAAATCAAAAATGGAGCAGAGTGCATCATATTACTATAATACACTATCTTTTCAAAAAATTTAATATAAAAAAAGAGAGGAGGTATCTACCTTTAAATTGAAATAAATATTATTTTCTATATAAATAAAGAATGAAAATAGCACTGGCAGGAGCAGATTCCAGAGATGGAGCATTGTTATCTCAGATGAAAAAGACGCTCGACTTACTTGGTGTCAACACGCAAGTAATGAAAGATGGAAATTATGAACTCGGAAAAGAAGTAGACCTTGTTTTGCTAGCAGGAGGAGATAGAAGTATTCTTGACTACTTCCATAAAGTTGAATCTGATTCTGCTCCAGTTTTAGGAATTTATGAATCCGACTCTACTGGATTCCTTGCCCAAATAGATGTCAGAGATTTAGAAGTAGCAACTTCAAGATTAAAGAAAAGTGATTATGAAGTAGATGAGGTTTTTAGATTAGCTGTCAAAGTTGATGGCAGAGAGGTTGAACCTGTTCTGAATGATGTTGCAGTTTTTCCTAGTAAAAGTGCAATTTTAATGGAACATGTACTAAAAATAGATGGCAAAGACATTTGGCATGATAACAGTGATGGTGTTATAGTATCTACTCCAACAGGATCTACTGCATACTCAATGTCGGCTGGTGGACCAATGGTTCTACAAAGATCACAGGTGTTTATCGTAGTATCGGTAAACTCCATTGATAACACTCGTCGTCCTATGGTGATTCCTAATGACACAACATTAGAGATTGCTGATATTATGAGTAGATATCATTGTGAAGTTGTGCTGGATGGTGGCTCTAGATTAAGAATAAGAAAAATATTGGAATGCTATAAACACCAATTTCCAGCCAGACTTGTTAGGTTAATGGGACATTCTTCGGCCACGTCACTCATGGCCAAGAAGGTTAAACTGGCAGAAGACCTGTTGAGCATGCCTCCAAGTGCAAAATTAATTTTAAAGACATTAGAATACGAAGGTGCATTGAGTCAAAAAGATCTTTCCGTTAGGACAATGCTTCCTGAACGGACTATAAGGCTCTCCCTTAGCCACTTGCTTAACCTTGGTTATGTTAAGAAGAAGACATCTTTGCGTGATGCAAGACAGAGAATTTATGAACTTAAAATTTAGGACGTACAGGCTTCAATGAATGCTTTAAAAGCTTGCTCGGGCTTTCCAGGTCTGCTATTGAATTCACTATGATATTGGACTGCAAAATAGAACTTGCAATCAGGTAGCTCCAAGATTTCTGTTCGTCTCCCGTTATCTGAGAAACCTGATAAAACCATACCGTGTTTTTCAACGATGCGGCGATAAGCTTGGTTGAATTCAAACCTGTGTCTATGTCTTCTTTGTATTAAGTTTTTTCCATATATTGCTGCGGCCTTCGTATGGGATATAATCTCAATATTATGTCTACCAAGTCGCATCGTCCCACCCATATCTTGAAGTGTTTTTTGCTCGGGCATAAATTGTACTACTGGATCATTTGTGTTGGGATAAAGTTCTGTAGAACCAGCCTTTTCCAAGCTACATACATTTCTTGCAAATGCAACTATTGCTAACTGAAAGCCAAAACATATTCCTAAATATGGTATATTCTCGAATCGAGCAAAGTTTGCCGCATTTATTATTCCTTCGCTCCCTCGTTTTCCAAAGCCACCAGGAATCAATATACCATCGAATTTTTTTAAACAGTCAAGTTTTCTCTCTCCTTCTTCTTCTAATCTTTCTGATTCGATCCACTTAACTTCAACCTTTTTTCCAATATTTGCTCCAGCATGTAACAGCGCATGATATATGCTCACATAACTGTCTGGTAGACTGACATATTTTCCTACTATTGCAATATTGACTGAACCATTATATTCATGGAAGGATCTTGCAATTGTTTTCCAGTTGCCCCATCTTGGAGTACAATTTCTAAACAATAATTTATGAGCAATAACCTTCACAATTCCTTGACTCTCTAGAACTTCTGGAATTTTATAAATGGAGGGCGCATCATGACTAGAAATAACAGACTCTTCTTTAATACTGGCAAAAAGTGAAATTTTACGCCTAGCCTCTAAAGTAAGAGGGTTTTTGCATCTAACAGCTAGAATATCAGGCTGGATACCAATTCTTCGTAATTCCTGAACACTATGTTGAGTGGGTTTAGTTTTTTGCTCACCTACTACCTCCAATTCAGGAGCGAGTGTAACATGAATAAATAATGTATTAGAAATGCCATCAAGTTCCATTTGTCTTAAGGCTTCTAGAAACGGAAGACTTTCGATATCACCTACAGTACCGCCACATTCTACAACCATCACATCTAGGTATTCGTCAAAGGCAATTCTTCGTAATTGATTTTTGATAGCATCTGTAATATGCGGTATGATCTGAACGCATTGGCCAAGATATTTTCCTTCTCTCTCACAATGAATAACGTCAAGATATACTCTTCCTGTCGTAATATTATGTTCTTTAGTAACAGCAATATTGAGAAAACGTTCATAATTTCCAATATCCATATCGCATTCTCCGCCATCCTCAGTTACGAAAACTTCTCCATGAGCAATCGGATTCATTGTTCCTGCGTCATAGTTTAGATAAGGATCAATCTTTACACAGGATACTTTCAAACCAGCTAATTGCAGCAATTTGGCTATCGATGATGTGATTACACCTTTTCCTAGGCCAGACATAACACCTCCGGTGATAAAAATAAACTTTGGACCTGATCTTCTTGGTCGCGCTTTAGACAGCACATTGCATTTTAACAGATCACCTTTTTATTCTTTTTTTAAAACTAGCGTTATCATAGCAAACGGCTATATGTTATTGAAAGAGCCAGCCACTGGACTTTTTGGTTTCCTTTATATCATTATGTGTTTCACATATTATTTTATTTGTTAATATACATTCAACTAAAACAATAATAAATAGTGCAGAATCAGATCAGAAAGAGGAAATCACAATATGCAATGTAGACAAAACATATTCTACTAAATCTTCTCTAATAAACAAGTAGGACTTTCAAAACATCCATTTTCAATAGTACCATACTCCGTTTCAAGTAAAGCATGGAATATAAAATAATACTCTTGATAGTGCAATAAAAGATTTTGATTGATCATATTGTCCCTAGAACCTGGTATGTTTTATAGTGAAAGAATCAACATGTGTTTAGGAATAAAGTATATGTTTTATTCTTCATCATTCTTTTAGCTGGCTTGAAATATCAGGATGGTCAACGCTCATCTCATCTACTCTCATGCTAATTTTATACCATTTGTCATTGTGTTTGAAAATATTTGTAGATGTTTTCTTATTGCTTGTAGAACCATAACCCCCAATCCTTTCACTTAATCTTGATCTCAACTTATCTACTTGATATTGCGCTATCATAAGATTACCTATGATATTTTCAAGTTCAATATCTCTTTGTTCTTCCAGATTTGGAATATGATTGTTATTCGTATTCTTTCTGTTATTATTAATCTGCATTTTCAATGTACATCCTGTTTCCCATTCTATAATGAATTTGATCAATATCGTACGCCTTATCCACAACAGGAGATGACAAGTTTGCACCACATACAGGTACTCCGTCTTCTTTTTCTTTTTGCTCTTCAACCAGTATGCTCATAACAACAATAACATTGCTAACATCAAATAATAATGAGATAGAAAAAAGTTAGAGAAGATAATATAATATGATACAATAAAACCTCTAAAGCCCTAATAGTTCTTACACATTACCGATTTAATATAGGTCGCAGTTATTAGCTGCAGAAATTATGAGAGGCAACATAGGATTTCAGACTATTCTAATCGGTCGCTTTATTACAGCATATAGTCTGTTATTTTGCTATTTGTCGTTTGTTCGATCAGCTCTTTTAATTGCCTTCTATCTGAAAAAGTGTCAATGCCTACCAGCTTTTTTATAAATTCTATTTCGTCCTTCCCAAATTTCATCTTTTCATTGTAAAACTCATTAAAGGCAAGTTTTTGGTTTATCCTTTGAATCTGTAAAAGACAGCGGTGTATCTTCTCTGGTTTAGTATCGCCCATCCCATTACTGATTAAAAGCCTTACAAGTCCTCTTTTCGAGATGTTAAACAACCCATTTGTAACTAACCTATCAAATATGGAAAGTACTTCAAAACTGTCATCTTTGCCCGTATAACCAATTATGGTAGTTGGAAGCAATCGCAATGTTCTGTTCAATTTTGTTTTCCTAGAATGACGCTTGTCCAAAATGAGCACAGATCTTCCAAAAGTTAGAATTGCATTAAGGATCTGATTGGGTAACCGTTCATCGAGAATATCGTTGTCAGATTTGATTTCAATTGGATAAAACCGAATCCAATCAATTCTGCATTTTTCTTTTATTGAAAACTGTTTTAATAGGCTCTCTCTCATCAAAATATTGTTATA
>DATFPS010000235.1:0-10569 GCA_035264705.1 Nitrososphaeraceae archaeon
AGAGTAATTCTACTCTGTATTTCTATTTTTCCTCTGACCATACGATGAAGATTAATTGCATCATCTTTTAAAGTCAAACAAATAACTTGTTAGATTCATATATATAAAACTAGCAAATGCAACCTTTGAAGTCTTATTCTATAGTATTTTTATTATTATAAATTATTTCAAAGCAAAGTATATCAGCATTCAAAGCAATTGTTTAGTCTCCTTACATCGCTATGATATAAGTCATTATAAAGATAATGTTTTTCTGTGTCAAACAGTTCAATGTCGTTAAGAAAATAATGAGTACTTGAATATTTAGCAGTTTAAATTTAGAAAATAATAGTAGGGGATTTAGATTGTATATATTCTTCCGTCGATACCAACAGATGGCAATGAAAATATAGTATGCATCTAGTAAAGTTATTATATTCATCGACTGGACAGGACAATAAGAAGATACGACTGGAGACGAGAGCGTTTCAAAATAGATATGCAATTAAGATGAATTCGGTGAATCTGATACGGTTGTTATTAGTAAATGAAATATTTGATAAAGTACTTGTCTAACTTTGTTTATCTTGAAGTTAAACCTTCCTCGGTGGATTTTAACCTTTGCTGCCTTATGAATTTCTAAAAGTAATATCTAGAATGTCTCTTACTATATTAAAATAAATTGGCATCTTATAATTCTGCAATTGTCTTTTCATAAGTGAATTTAGTTCTTAATGCTGTCACCCTTAACATTACCCCCGAAAGAAGATATCGTATTTATTATAAAAGAAATAAATCAGAACCTTATGATGATGAAAAAATTTTCATCATCTCAAAGAATATAGAATAAAAAACAAGTGCAGTTCATATCAAATTAACAACTCTAGAACATAATTGGAGAGGATTTTAGAATATAACAGTAAGACGGAATGTATTGTTATTGCTATTCCTAATCCGATCAATGGTATTGATTGAAATATCAAAATTATTCCCGTGGTTGTTATAGCAATTATACTGGCTAAGATGGTAGAAGCATAAAAATATTGCAGTAAAAATTCCATTTCGAAATAGTTATTTGTAATCCTTATCGCTGCATTAGTGTTAGTATTCCCATAGATAGGATAGAGAGGTCTATTGTATGTAATTCCACATCTCAATAACAATAAATGGTAAACTATTCTTATGAAAGTTTCCTCTCCTTTTTTATATTGAATTAATATAAAATAGGCTATCAATCAACGTACAACTTATATTTTGGTTATAGAGTCCCACTTTTCATGGCTAAGGGAGCTAAACGAGGTGGTAGGGTAAGGGATAAATGGCGAGATAAACAGTGGGTGGTGGTTAATGCTCCGGTAGCATTTGGGGGAAGCCCTCTGAGCTATGTCCCAGTTACTGATATTGCTAATTCTAAGGGACGTGTAATTGAAAATACCATGTTTGATATATTAAAACAAGATCCAACACAGCATCAAACAAAAATCTTTGTGCAGATAGACGAGATTAGAGATGGTAATGCCAGTACTATCTTTAAGGGACATGAATACGCAAAAGAGTTTCTCAGAAGTCTTATCAGAAGGGGAAGCTCAATGATCAACTATGTCCACGATTTTAGAACAGTCGACGGTTATACTTTTCGTGTTTCAATAATTGCATTTAGTCAAAGACGGCTAAATTCTTCAAAAAAGCATGAAATTAGAATGATAGCACATAGAATACTCTCAGATAAAATTCCAAAATTGACGGTTGACCAGTTTGTGCAGGAAGCTACTATGGGAAAAATGGGTGCTGATCTTCTCGCAGAAGCAAAGAAAATTGCATCACTGCGACACATAGGTATTAAAAAAACAAAATTGATATCAACGTCTGAATCCAGAGCTATTCAGGAAGCAAAGGCAATTGAATCAACAACAACAACAACATCATCGGAAGCTTCGACTACTGATGAACCTAGTGAGGAAGTAGAGAATTATAAGCAGACGACAGAACCGACGCAATAGCTTTTAATCAATATTTGTAAGTCTTAGACTATTGGTATTAGTTTATGACTTCAGAAGATAATATTAGATTTTCTGCTGCAGAAATCAGTATCATTATTCATGCCACAGAAAATCAAGATAAGATCTTGCAATCCATTAACGATGTGCTCTATATATCGCCTGATAGATTCTCCTCTACTTCCTCTGAAGGTCATTGGGGAAATAAAATTTTATTACTCACTGCTGTTATAGGAAGTACTGAGGCTAACTCTCTTATAGCGACACTTTTATCTAAATTAAACAAAATAGACAGGCACTCTCTTGCTGATTTTTTTGATAATTACATCGACAAAAAAGGAAATCTATACATTCGTTTAGATAAACAAAGAGTCTGTCAGGGAAGAACGTCTCTTTCTGATAATGATTCTATTAGAATTCGATTTCGGCCGGTAAGAAGATATAAACCTACCAAAATGTTAGAAAATTATAGGGGGCTTTTGACTTCAAGCGAATAGATCTTTGTATAAATTTTAAAGAGTATAAAAAAATTGCCAATATGGCTCGAATCTCTGAAATTGATGTTGTAGGTATCGATTATGCTGGTAAAATATCAATAGATAATATTATTTATCGGATAAACAGAAAACCAACAGAATTAACGAGTTATCCATATCTAGTAGTTTGCAAAAAAATTGAAGAGATTTCTGCTTCTAGTACAGATATTTTGGTGGTTGAAGATCTTAAGAGAATAGAAGAGCATCTAAAAAGGAGAGCGAGAAAGAGAATTGGACTGGAGGTTACTCTTTCCCATGCTCGCAAACAGGATGGACCTAACGTTGGAAAATGGTTTAACCAAATAAGAAATCTGTACAGATTTTGCAAATTGAATGATTATCAGTTCATTTTATCTAGTGGAGCGAATTCTGAGTTGGAAATGGTTTCGGGTCGATCTTTCGACTCTATATTAAAGATTTGTGATATAAAGCCAGAGCAATATTGGCGAGATCTCGCAGAGTGGATAGAAACAAAATATCAAAGGATGGTATTTGTAAGTGCTTAAGCGTAGGGCAAAACGTCGATATTTGGCAATTTTGCATGGTGTACATCCCTATGATAATATTAGACAAGACTTTAGCATACTTAACTCAATCACAAAAAGAAATTCCGAACTTTTTGGTCATGTTTCAACTGAATTATCTTCTGTTAGATTGATTCGATCAGAACAAAAAAATGTTATTATCATAAGTTGTCTTCTACAACATATTGATAATATCTTGTCAACAATAGCTTTAATCGATCCGCCACTTATTACGATTGCCATCTCAGGTACATTAAAGAAGCTACGAAGGCATATTCAAGACATATTTGACAATGCCTATCTATAAGTATTATTTACTATCGATATACAAAGTGAATAGCTGTTATGCGAATCTAACAAATGTGATATTCTTATCTTTCTTGAGAATGGCTTAATCCTGTCAATAGCAAAAATATTTCAAAGGCACCTTATGATAGGACAAATTCCTAAGGTGATGATCTCAAATACACTTTAATGATGGTTCTTATAGCTATATACGGGGATGAGGTAAGATTTCGCTGCTCCAGACTGAGTCAAAGCAATGAAGATCTCGCGACGAACCGACCCAAATTCTTTAAGAACAATTTATCATATCATTTAATTCCTCATATACATAGCATAAGTTAAATGTAATATGTTATCCTAATCATAATTATTAAAAATGGAAATTCTATATGATCATCCTCTTTATAGACCACCTTCAGAGGCTAACTCAATGATATTTCAGGTTACATTAGGTTGCTCCTTTAACAAATGCTCATTTTGTAATATGTATCGTACAAAGGAATATGTAGAAAGACCCTGGGAAGAGATAAAAACAGAAATTGATCTAGCTGCAAATGCATATCCTGATACTCGAAGGGTGTTTCTCGCAGATGGAGATGCGCTAAATTTATCCACCAATAGATTGATTCAAATTCTAAAATATTTACAGAGCAAGTTTGCAAATATAGAAAGGATATCATGCTATGCAATGCCAAAGAATCTATTGCAGAAGAAGGATGATGAATTAGATAGACTTAGATCTGCTGGATTAGGGATGTTCTATGTAGGAGTTGAGACCGGAAATGATATTCTTTTAAAGAAGGTGACAAAAGGCGCGACAAGCAAAGGAATTATTCAGAGCTGTCAACGGGCGAAAAGACACGGCTATATTTTATCTTGCATGATAATTCTAGGCATAGGTGGAAAAACCTATACTTATGAGCATACACTTGATACTGCTAGATTAATTAATGAAATTGTCCCTGATTATCTCGGAGCATTAACATTACATCTTGAAGAGGAAATTTTTAATGAGTTTATGACCAAATTTAACGAGCCATTTATCCCATTAGAGGACACGGAGATATTGGAAGAACTTGAAAGATTAGTATCAAACATTAATGTATCCAAACCAGTAATATTTAGGGCTAACCATGCATCGAATATCTATTCGTTGGGCGGTACCTTCCCTCAAGATAAGGAAAATCTTCTCTCTTTAGTGGCAGGACTTGAGAACCATCCGGAAATGTTAAAACCCAAGATCCTCAGAAGGTTCTGACTTCTAGCTCCCAAATTTTATTTTCATTCAAATATTTCTGCTATAAGATTTCTATTTAAGACATATGTTAAAAGCCTTTGTCAATAACTTATTGGTGTAGTACAATGATTATGATAATTTCAAAATATTAAATCTTGATTTTCTTAATGTCTCCCATGTATTTTCTAAGAGTATCTGGAATTTCTACCTCTCCATTTGAGGTCTGGTAGTTTTCCATAATACTTACCATAGTTCTCTCAGTGGCTACAAGCGTGCTATTTAGAGTATGAACTAATCTTGTTTCTTCATTTGTCTTGTCTTTAAACCTTATGCCGAGCCTACGAGCTTGGTAATCCGTACAGTTTGAACATGAAACTATCTCTCTATAAGCACTTTGCCCTGGCATCCATGCCTCTATATCATATGTTTTGGCTGAAATCTTTCCCAAATCTGCTGAGCATAGAAGCACGGTCCGGTAAGGAATGCCAATTTTATTGTAAAACTCTTCAGTTATAGTCAACATCTTCTCATGTTCTTTCCATGAATCTTCTGGACGAGAGTATATGAATTGTTCTACTTTTTCAAACTGATGAACTCTGAAAATTCCTTTCATATCTTTGCCATGAGCACCGGCTTCTTTTCTAAAACAAGGACTAATAGCCGCATATTTGATCGGTAGCTGCTTACCATTTAAAATTTCATCCATATGCATTGACGCCAGTGCATGCTCAGAAGTTCCAATCATGTATAGGTCCTCTCCGTTAATGTTGTAAATCACGTGTTCAAAATCTTCCAGTATTACAGAGCCTTCGATAGCACTTCTTTTAATCATATATGGAGGCTGAGTTAGTACGTACCCTTTATCAGATAAAAAATCTAGTGCAAAGAGAATTAAGGCATAATTCATCCTTACTAATTCTTTTTTTAAAAAATAAAATCTCGCGCCTGATATTTTTGCAGCTCTTTCCAAATCAACCAGATCCAGAGAAGTTGCAATTTCAATATGATCCTTAGGCTTGAAGTCCAAATTCTTGATTGTTCCATGATGCTGTAAGATCACATTGTCATTTTCATTATTTCCGATTGGAACAGATTGATCGATAATATTAGGAAGAGATCGCATGAGAAGGTTAAACTGAGATTCGACCATACTCTTTTCTTTCTCAAGACTGATAATTCTGTTTCCTATATCTTTCATTTCCGATATTTCTAATGATGAATTAGTCTTTTCTTTTTTCTTGGAGGCAATAAAATATGAAAGAGTGTTCTTCTTATGTTTGACATGCTGCATTTCTACAATTATTTCACGTCGTCTTTTGTCTAGGGAAATTAGATCGTTAATTGGAAACTCTATTCTCCTTTTCTTCAGCATATCTATAATGACTTCTGGATTTTGTTTCAGTAACTTTGAGTCAAGCACCATTTATCACTTTTTTTGCAAGCGAAACATCCTGTAAAACTTCATCCACGGTATTGATCAAGGTCTCGATTTGAGTACGGGAGGAAAATTTGATACAGAGAGCAGTGTTATCTTTTGAACTCATGTCCATAGATAACCCTTTTGGAAAGTTAATATTATCTGGTATCAATGCCTTCATGATTGCCTCCTGTTCAGATTGGTTTGAGAAGTTTAATTCTATGATAGCAGTAATTTCAAGAAGCGGCTGTGAATTTGGCATCTGATATTGCGTTCCTAACTGCAGATAAAAATTCTTCCAATCTCGTAGATGGAATTCTACATCCTGCCGCTAATGAATGACCTCCTCCACTTCCCCCAACAGATTCTGAACAATATCGCATTATCAAACCGAGATCTGACATTGATGTACTCCTTAGGGATTTTCTAGCGGAAAATTTATAGAATCCGTCGTTAGTCAAGGTTCTCACAAAAACGAGTCGGCCACCAAGAGTTGGAGACCCACTCAGTAAAGATGAAATTGCTCCTAGCATGTCTTCAGCTAAAAGTCCTTCTCCGTTAATGAAAACTGACTTGCCATTATCAATCATCCGCCATTTTTCAGCAAAAATAGACGATATATAGTTTCTTAAGGTTGTTCTATATTTTATGACTATCTTCTCGCCTTCATTTAATAGATCGTTCCTATCGCCCATACAAATTCCAATACCCACTCCTGCCTTTCGAACTCGTCCACATGCGTTTAGCATAGTCGAGAATTCCCGTGCGTCACGCAGTAGGCTTCGTTGATCTTCGTTAATGAGTGTGTATGTATATCCTATCAGATTATCGATCATATTAACTTCTTTGTTTTTTGAGAAGTTGACTACATATTCTGCTATTGCATTTAGAATAATGTTTTTCTCATCTTGAGAAATTTCAGAAAGCACCCGCCATCGTCCATTTTTACTCATTTTTATTCCTGCATTTTTTATGAGTGTATAGCAGGATTCCGTAGCCCACGTTAAGCCTTCGATATATGGAAAAGCAGTATAGGCAAGTGATTCATGGATTGGCCGAGTCTCACGTCCTGTAAGCATAAGATCCAGATCCATACTAATAAGTCGAAGCGACTGAGCAGTCTTAACTATTTCGGAATTAAGGCCAAAAAGGGATTGTTTATCTCCTTGGTCTTGTCTGTCAGCAAGTGCAGAAACAATTGCAATTGGAGATAGATTCTTATTTTTTCTATCAAGCGTAGTTGCAACCATATATGCCATTCCTCCAGCAGAAATCTCTTTACCGCCATCTATGCCATATTTCCAGGCATTTAGGATTTGATCATTGTCATCAATTGACATATCTTGTTCGGGAATTTGATGATGATCAATTATGGTCCATCTGTTATCAAGAGCTTGGTTAAATTCATTAACCATTCCTGCACCAAGATCTGTAATTATGTAAAAATCATGATTTTCAGAGCGCATTTGAGCTATAACATTCAAAGTCATATCTGAGACGGTACGAACAGCGCATTTTGCGCCCAGCCTAGCTAATGCTGAAGATATAATACTTCCTGAAGCTATTCCATCCGCATCCAAATGACTAATAATACTAATTTCTTTCTCATTTTCAACCATACTTTCAATCTTGTCACAAAAAGCCTTTAGAGCCTGATAGATTTCTTTATCACTCATGGTAATTTCTTATTCTAGCTGTGCAATAACTGCGGCATATTTCCAGTTTTTCTTAATCTTACCTGTTTTCTTATAGTATTTGGATAATCTATGGATTTTTGATTCGATTAACTCCAGAGATCGCACGTTTCTATGATCACTATTATGGGTTCTAAGATGCTTCTGTAGGCCCAAAGCTTTCATGACCAAGTGCTCTAGATCTTCTGGCATGTCTCTTATGATGTCGTTATCTGCAAGTATATCTGCTATTGCTTTACCTAAAATAGGCTTAGCTAGAGGGATCGCATATTCGTCACGTAAACGCAAACCTATTTCACTTGGTGTTATGCCTTCCTTAGCTAGTCCAACTATTAATGAGGATACTTTTTCTTGGCTTTCTGTAAGCCAAGAGGGAACATCCTTTGAAGTTGGACGAGTAGAGTGGGATTTACCATGAGTATGAGCATGAATTCGCGCCATATTATCTATGAAAAATTTTAATACGTATCTAAATGTTACTTAATTCCATATCGTGATGTAGACAAAAAGGTTAAATAATTGACTTGAAAAATGTACCTGATATGAATAAGCCAATTTCACTGGCTATAGTCACAATAGCACTTCTGATGGGTGTCGCATTTGCTATTCCTGCGCTTAAGACTGCATATGGGCAATACGTAAGTGAAGCTCCTAGTAGTAATGAAGAGCAGTTAAAACTAGCGCAAAGCAAAGTTAATAATGCAAAACAGTCAGGCGCTTATGGTTCTGGTACTCCGATGTTGGGAACTAACATAAGTGAAACAGTGATTATGATAATTATCCTAACAGCAATATTTGGCGGTGTTGCAGCGGCTTTCTTCGTAAAAGGTAGATCAGGAAGAAAAGAAGCAGCAACAAGCTAAGTCCTCCAACTATCTTTTTTTGGAGAAAAATATCAGCTATCATTTACGGTTTTTCTATATTAATAATTATTACGTGATTCCATATTGATCATACAAGGATTTTATGTGAATATTAGTAGTACCGCACCGAAAACAAATTAACTGTAAAACATTACTATCGAACCAAAATGTATATATCATAGATTTTATCTGCTGTAACATAATGAGCGCTATCATGAGCGTTATGGCAATGGTAAGTACTAAATTTAACAGTCTGATTGGGCAAATAGGACCAGCGTATGATCCGCTGTTCTACGATGTAATGGTCTACATCTTCGGCACTATGTTATTCGCTGTGTTCCTGTTAGGTGTCATCGCATTCTGGCTACGGAAAAAGGGGCTTGGTGGCGGTTCTGCAAAGGAGAAATGGACACAAGAGCTAGAAAGATACTTCGAGCGTGAACAAATCGGTCTAATTCCAGATGAAAAACACCATTGGTAAGTCAGAAATAATCATGTAGAAAGACAAAGAAATGGTAAGAATTCTTTGTATCTTTCTTCTACTTTCCTGATAATTCCTAAATTTTTTTTATCTTTTCTATCTATAAGATAGGAATGAAAATTTACTTTACAATTTTCCTCTCTAGACAAGTTATGATTTGGAAATGCTTCGAAAGACATTCGTCACTGCAAAATTTTAATACATACTTCTCCTGCACAGAACAACGATTGAATATCGCGAACGGTTGTTAAAGGTTTCTCTAAAGGTTCATTCTCCTATTCCTGCTCATCAATACAAAAACTATTATCGAAATAATGCGTTTATGATGTATGTCAGAATTTAACTGAATCATTAAATTATACTTTGAGCCTAAGACTTGATATGAATATGCTATGTATTATTAGTATACTATAAAGAAGTAAAAAGCGCTTGATTGTTAGTCTTAAAGATCTTCCAACAGTGTAGCTAGCCCTTGGGAATCGGAAATACAGATTGAGAATCGTTTGAAAAATAAAAATGAGGAAGAATTTAATTTATTCTTCTAAATAACTTGCCATGGTCTTGTAGCGAATGTTATACCGAGGCCTGCTCCAATAAGAATTACTTGATAGGCTATGTTACCCCAAGGAACTGCCTTTAAGATCGGTTCTCCACTTACCTGTACAGTCTGTCCAGGACCAAGGCCTGGGCCGACACCTGCTATATTAAGCTGTGTATGTACATGGTACACGCCAGGTTCAAGTGCTTTTGCTCTCAATTCATATGGAATACTTCCTTGAGGAGGTATCTCAAACACGTTTCCTGGTGGATCTCTTGCAACAAATTCCCATCTATTTCCTGCATTAGTTGATTCGCTAAATAATGAGATCCATGCTCTTAGAGGTCTATTTACCAGACTCTGTAGTTCGCCTGTTACTGTTATTTCATCACCAGTTTGAAGTGTCTGAGCCGAAAAAGCTTCATCTTGAATACGTACGAATCTACTCTGAAGCTGTGCCTGCACACCGTGACCCTCTGCTACCGGTATGAACGCAAATGCTGCATATATTACCATGACTGACGCAAGAGCCGAGACGATTAAGGTCGTGCTTTTAACCATATCTGTATATCTAGGCATAGGTGGAAGGACAAAGATATATGCTTTGCTATACCTAATCTACCACAAGAAGCAAAAGATAATCAGCTATGATTATCAATGAAGATAATCATTGGCAGCTCAATAGAATAATTAAAATCATCCTTGATTTATGTATTAATAGTAATAAAAAAATGATTTGATATAATTATTATGATAAACATGATATAACTGTAAATAACAAGTTTATATATCAGATCAATGAAGTGGATACTGACGAACAATGGCACAAATGCCAGCACTAATACCAAAAGAAGTAGAAATCCAACGACTGAAGAAAATCTATATCATGATTGTCATGCTGGGTTCAATCGCAGCATCAGTCGAGGTAGATAACTTTGTCGATGGATCACTGCATCAAACAGCTATCAGAGATAGTGCATTTACACCGGCACATTGGTGGTTATATAGTCACTTCGTT
>DATFPS010000236.1:0-2170 GCA_035264705.1 Nitrososphaeraceae archaeon
AAATAGTCGATGATGAATTTGATATACTCAATGTTATCAAATTATATCTTCAACAAGCTGGTTTGAATGTATTTGGATTTACAGATCCTAATTTGGCATTAGAGCATTTTCGGATTAATTGCAAAGATTACATTTTAGTTGTTTCTGATATTAGAATGCCAGGTATGAATGGATTTGAATTTGTAAGAAAAGTAAGAAAGATAAATCCTGCAATCAAGGTTTTGCTTATGTCAGCTTTTGAAGTCAATAGTACTGAATTATCAATAGGTTTAGGAGGAGCTAAGATAGAGGGCTTTATTCAAAAGCCAATATCTTTACGTAAATTGAGTAGTGTAATTCAAAAACAATTAGAAATAAAAACGCTATCATCATAATAGAGCAATCTATCTATAGGAGACCATTTTGAAGATATGTGTAGGAAAAGGAACGTTTGAGCTCGGCAATGGAATCGCACCATAAGCAGCATCAGCAATAGGTACAATGGAGAAGAGATAAAGTCCAAGAGCTCTCCAGTAAAGAGATAGCGGTAATATTACAAGTTTAGGATTAGCCAGTTTATCTCCATATTCTATCCTGAAATCTATAACATCATGTTCATTTTACACATGACCATAGTTCTGTAGTTGGCTTCTTGTCCTTATAAAACAAGATTCATTGATTTCTTATTGCTTCTATATTATGAAGTTATGACTTTTAGGATTTTGGTATCCTTTCTCTTAAATCCGCTACTTAGTTGATCAGAGCTTATTCCACTTTGTTGTCTTGTCCTTGTTGCTACTGAGGCGGCGGTGCCCAATTTAACCAAGGCTTCCAAAATATATTATACCAATCTTCAGTCATTTTTGGTGCTGATTTAAGAAATTCTCCATAAGCATTAACCAATAGGTCATTAAGCTTTGTCAAATTGCTGTGCCTGCAACAAACGGATTGACATTGTTGAAATTTTTATTATCTTGTTTCGTTGTCATATAAGATGGTGCAGAACGTGGCTCTGCTTTAACCGTTTCTTCTACCGCCATTACCATTTAAAAATACCTGAAGATATATGCTGCATAATAGAATACTGCTAAAGACAGAAGAGATGCAAAAGACTCGAATTATAGATTGCATAGATAGAGTATGGACAGAGTTTGAAACATTGCAATTGATATTATCACAGTCACAACTTTTAGAAGTAGAGCTTTAATAAGCTTAGAGCATAGAAGTGATTGGAGTATTAAGAGGTATAAAATTGTACATCGTATTAACGATAGATAAGATGAGTTGTAATTACGCTCATAAGAAGAGATAACCATAATAGAAATCAAGAAAATGAAAGTAGTAATAGGAACAAGGATGCAAATCAAACTACAAAGGTATTTCATGGTACTGAAGATTCAACTAAAGCACTTGTAGAATTTGTATCTAGAGCAAAACAAAGAATAGATTCTGTTATAGATTCTACAGCACCATCTATTATCATTGGAACTGAATCTATAAGAAAAGAAAGATTTTCAGCTGCTAAAGATAGAGGTGTGAAATTTAGATATGTTATTGAAATTACAAAAGATAATATCTCTTATTGTAAAGAGATGTTAAAATTTGCTGAGATTCGTCATTTAGATGGAGTTAAAGGCAACTTTGAAGTCAGTGATGAGAAAGAATATGTGGCTACCGCTAATTTGAAAGAACCAGAAGAACAAGAACAATCAATACCTCAACTTATCCATAGTGACGTTAAAGAAGTTGTAGAACAGCAGCAATATGTGTTTGATAGCTTTTGGAATAGAGCAATACCATCTGAACAAAAGATTAGAGAAATAGATTATGGTATCATGCCAGAAGTTACAGAGGTTATTCAAAGCCCTGAAGAAGCAGAAAGAAGAGAATGGGATCTTTTAAGAAAGGCTAAAAAAGAAGTCCAGATAATATATTCTACAGCTAATGCATTTTATATTCAAGAGCGTACAGGAACAATAGACTTTCTAAATCAATTAGCAGAAGAAGGTATCAGTATCAAACTTCTTACTCCTACAGATAATTATATCAGAAAATCAATAGAAAACTTAAAGCAGCAGCACCATCATCAAAAGCAGCAGCAGCAGAATAATGATAATAACAATATAGTGGAATTTCGTAATATTGCATCTACATTAGGAATTAAAATTAAATCATTAGTAGTTGATAGAAA
>DATFPS010000237.1:0-2285 GCA_035264705.1 Nitrososphaeraceae archaeon
ATTAATATTAGCTAGAAGAGATCTAGCTACTAGATTAAAAGCTTCTGTACGGAAGCCAGTGGTAGCATTAGGGGGATCTGAAGATATTGACAAGTTATCCACAAACCTTCAATCACCACAGCTACAAGGACAGCAACAACCCCCACAATTACCAGAAGAAATGGTTAGTCAAGAGCAGCTAAAAGAAGATAAACCTTTTATAATGACTGACGAACCTACCGAACAAACAGCAGTTATTCAAAAGTCTTCTCAAGATCTTGATATCTCTACAGAAGTTCCATCTGCTGAAATACAATCAGGCACAATTACTACTGATGAGAACAAGGAACCAAAAAGCAGAGCCCAACCACCAAAAAAATCCAAGTATAATAAGAAAATTTCCAAAGAAGGAGCATCAGATTAATAATAATAATAACAATACCTGGATTATAGAATATACACATCTTTTTTACATTCGTATAACTATTGACTATTATTTCATATGATGATATTGTGTTGCGTGTCCTATCTTCGTGACTACTCCGTATATTGATTATTTCTAATATAGAGGAAATCGTCTTAAAAAAATAGGAATTATATCCTAAAATTAAAAGTATCAATTAATAGTTTTTTATTAGACTTTATTGTCTTATTTACCGCTTGTATTCAAAAGATGGCATGTATTAGTCATTTAAAATAGATTTTACTGACTTTGATCATATTAATTTCTCATTCAGCATTCTTTTTGGCCTTTGAATCTTTGCTTTATTCAATTTCGTGACGAGAAATATCCTTATATCAATAACGACAGTTAATGATGATATCATCGCCAACTATTGTTATTTATATCCAATTTAACAATTTATAAAAACTCCGTGGTGGCAATATTAAAGAAGACTGTATGTGCTTATAATCCAACAATAAATACTATACTTGAAGCCAAACATACGATTTTTAAGTGAATTGCCTATACTAATCTTTTTTCTCTATCCATTATATATGATAATGTGAATATTATTAGGTAACAACTATGTCTACTAAAAAAGAACATTCGGACCGATACGGATGGTGGCTGAACGAATTAGACTCATTAGGTATAGTTCCAAAAAAAACAAATGAGCTAAACGATAGGCAAGAAATTAGCGATCTGTCTGATAACATAAAGCAGATCCTTTATCAGGATTATAAAACTGCTTATAGCGAATAAACCATATTAGATCTGACTTTTTTGAGCATTGGGGATAATTAGTAGTAGTTATTCTATTATCATACGCATGTCTTATAAGAATTAGAATTGATCCTTCAACTATACGTTAACATCTCAAGCTTAAGAATAAACGTTATTATTTTGGATATACAATACATACCATATAAAAATGCAGAGAAATTTGCGGTCGGTAGTATTTGTAATCATCCAAGCAGAATAATACGGATCTTATCAAATTCAGATATTCTGAACGGCATAAGTAGTGATATATCAAATATACTGGATAAATAAAAGAAGCAGTTTGCAAAGATATAATAGAATATACAACATGAATATCGTAAAGTAAAAAATTGGGGAAACCAAGTTAGTTTCTTACATTTGCATTTTTCATTCTGAATTAGATAACAATTCCCATAATACACCTGATCTACAAAGTCTACAAAGAGAGGGATTGTACCATATTATGAGAACTGTTTTCAACTCATGTCTTCTTTAGTTTCCCCTTAATTTTTTTTATTAGGATTAAGAAGTAGTAGCAGTAGCATTCTGCTTGGCTAATCGAGTGCACATCTGCAGATGCTTTTTCTCCTCTTGTAGAATTGATTTTACTTTAGTTGCAAATTGCCTGTTTTTAACACCTTTTGTCATTGCACTCAAGACCTCATAGTGTGTTACCTCACCTCCTTCTGCTAGACATAGAAACTCTATTGCTTCAGAAGAGTCAGGTTCTTCACCAAGATATGTTTTCATTATCTCTGAAGCTTTTTGTGTAGTCTCTTTTGCTACTTCTTGAACATTTTCAGAGTCCAATTCTTCTGACTGTGATAACTTTTCAACCAATTCTTCGAGCTGTATCTGATGATTACCAGCTTCTTTTCTCATTCCCTCTAACTTGCCCTTGAGTCCATCTTGATCCAATAGCCCTTTTAGAGACAATTCCTCTACTGCTTTTTGGGCAGCCATTTCTAAACCAAGGGCTTCACCTATCTTTTGTTCAAGTTTTTGCTTATAATCCATATCTGTGCTTTATTTGCTGGTGATAATAGCTAATAACGATGACAGTTCAAGTTGTATATATGATAGCCTAAATACTATTAAC
>DATFPS010000238.1:0-2135 GCA_035264705.1 Nitrososphaeraceae archaeon
TGCTCGTCATCGCCAACAAGATGTCTATTATGATCAGCTGAGAGGGTTGTCTTTCCTGTACCAGATAATCCAAAGAACAATGCACTATCACCACTTTTGCCAACATTAGCTGAGCAATGCATAGGAAAAATGCCTTTAGTAGGTAAAATATAGTTCATTACAGAAAACATAGCTTTCTTAATTTCACCAGCGTACGATGTTGATCCTATTAGAACAATCTTTTTCTTGAAGTTTATAATAATAAACGTCTCAGTTCTTGTTCCTTCTAGGTCAGGTAGTGCTTTAAAGTCATTTACCGATAAGAGAGTGAATTCGGGTACATGACTTTCGATTTCTCTTGAAGTAGGACAAATAAAAATTTGAGTTGCAAAAAGATTATGCCATGCTTTATCGGTAATTACTCTTATCGGTAATCGTGTTTTATTATCTGCTCCAACAAAACCATCAAAAATAAAGAACTCTTTGCCTTCGACATATTTTTTCATTCTGGTAAAAATCTTTTCGAAATTTCCTTCTGAGATCGAATGGTTTACCTTACCCCAGTGGACAGAATTATGAGTATACTCATCGTCAACAATATATTTATCATCTGGTGATCTGCCAGTAAATTTACCGGTTTTTACAGAAAACGCACCAGTTGAAGAAAGATTCCCTTCCTTTCTATAAATTGCACTTTCTATTAATAAAGGGACTGATAGATTTCGATATAGTTTACCGGGTCTAATATCCATTTTTTCAAGTTGCATTAGATATCCCGCCCTTGATTTGTCACTCATTAGCATGATTTAACAATATACTTGTATATTTAATTGATATGCCATAGAATTTAGAAGAGATTGTTCCTCTGTCACGATATATTTTAGTACATCACTTACAATAGAATTGGATTCAATTATCTTATTGCTCACTATGGGGCCGTAAATATACTGATCTACACATTATTTAAAAATAACAGAATATAATAGATTAGATAAGCTCCCTATCATTGTTTTAACAGAACATTGATCATCATCTATGGCATTGTTTTCATGTTCTGTTCAGATTGAGTTTCCCCAACAGACTGCAGAGGTCCATTTTAGCCCATTTTGCCAGGATGAAAAGAGCCTGTGTAACCCCCCATCTATACCATAAACATTAACTGAATACCTTCACACAGTCTTCCATAGGTAGAAATTCAGCGATATTTGTTGCAGCTGTATCTTTAAAGAATATACTTCCTCAGTAGTCTTAGTTTGCAATAAAATTTTGTAGCTGTACAAATACTGGACTAGAGGAACTAGCTATGTTATTATAAAGGCCAATACTGCAACAATAAACAAATTATTACTAGAACTGCACATTATTTTCAATTGTCTCTAATCTCGTTAGATACACTACTTCACAGGATTCCCGATGAGTCAACAGTCATGAAGAAGGATCGACTTTTGTCTTTTATCATATTGATGATATAATTTAGCAAGATCATTAATTATCAAGACATAATTATATTTGAATAAGGAATTAAAAAATCATAAAGTTATTATAAGTCATAAACGTCAGCATATAAAGAAACTCTTACATGCAGATGGGATATATAATCATCTTTAATATTATGCATGTTGCTGCTGTTAATACATATACTCCCATAATGCTAAACAAGTGATTATACCTATAAAAATATAATGTGGTTTTTAGGTTTTAGATAGAAGTTTTTACGCATATTATTAAACGAAATAAATACGTTAATTGTGTATGTCATCATCAACTGATGCTAATGGCCCACAATCATATCCCACACAAGAAGACGAACTTAGAACAAAAGAGGTTGAAGTAGAAGATTTTAATAAATCAGAGGAAACTGCCTTCTTAGAAATATTTCAAACAATTCCTAAGAAAAGTAGTCAAAAGTTATTCCAACAAGCTAGGGGGATTGTAGATACTTTCAATAGTATGATGTCTGTTTCTAGGATTCAGCCATATGAAAAACAAGAGGAACTTATGTCAGGGCTTAAAAAAATGCTCATAGAACAAACAAATGTGATTGATGCCCACCGTATGTATGTAATAAAGATTAATCCCAACACCGCGCATAGCGAAGAATGAATATAAGACAGTAGACAAAGCAGCTGAACATTCAAAAGAAAATAATATTATTT